>NZ_JBFUPT010000001.1:701568-982480 GCF_041360715.1 Caballeronia sp. RCC_10 | reverse complement strand
CAGAGCGGCTTCAAACAGTTGGTTCGTCATTGTTCGTTTCGTCTTGCATGGTTGGTTGCAGCATTCTGCCGCAACCAGCCATGACTCAGCTTATCGAATCAGTGCGCCTCAAGGGTTCGCTGCGCGGACCTTACGCTCGCCCTTGACCCGCCAAACCACCCACTGAGAATTCAAAAGAGGCTGAATTATCCGGTCGGGCTGGCATTCGAAGACAACTTGTCCTCTGTCTACAAGCCGGCAATGCGCGCCCATCCGCGCAACAAACTCAAGGTTCTGCTCAACGACTACGACCGCAATTCCGTCTTGTTGGTTGATGGATTTCACCGTGTCCGCGATTTGGTCGACGATTGAAGGCTGTATCCCCTCGGACGGTTCGTCGAGCAGCAAGAGCGATGGGCGAGTAATAAGGGCGCGCGCGAGCGCAAGAATTTGTTGCTGGCCGCCGCTCAGGGAGTCCCCGCGCTCATCAGCCTTCTCACGCAGCATTGGGAAGCCCGCGTAGAGCGATTCCATCGCTTGTCTCCAGTCCGACCGCTTCGTGCCGAATGCAGCGGCTTTCAGATTATCAGCGACCGAAAGAGAGGGAAAGATATCGCGCCCTTGTGGCACATAGGCGATGCCTCTCCGCGCCCGTTGGTGCATTGGCTCACCGATAATGGACCTGCCGTCGAACAGGATATCACCGTGCTGGATACCGATGGTGCCGGCGATTGCACGCAGCAACGTCGTCTTCCCAACGCCGTTTCGACCGAGGATGGAAACCATCTCCCCGTTTCGTACGGTGAGGTCTAACCCGTGAAGTACGCTCGTTCCCCCGTAGCCGGCACGGAGACCACGAATCTCAAGCAGCATGTTGCCCATGTCGACCCAGATAGATGTCAAGAATCCGTTCGTCCCGGCGCAGCTCATCTAAGGAGCCAGACGCAAAGACATTTCCCTGATGGAAGACGGTGACAGGAACGTCGAGCGCTCTGACGAACTCCATATCATGTTCGACGACAATGACGGAAACAGACTGTCCGAGCAATTTGATGAGAGCCGCCATTCTGGCTGTCTCATCACGGGTCATGCCGGCAGTCGGCTCGTCGAGCAGAACGACGGACGGTTCTGTCGCAGCCACCATCGCAATCTCTAGCCACTGCTTCTGGCCGTGCGACAAAGAAGTCGCAATCTCATCGGCTCGTGCATCCAGTGCTAGCCAGCGAAGGAGCTGGTCGGCCCTGATGTCAGCGGACGCCCTATCCCGGAGTCGCCCGAACGCTGCAAGCCACAGATTTTCTCGCACTGATAGCTCGTCGAAGATACTGGCGACTTGCAGCTTGATTCCGAGCCCTTGCTTGACTCGGGCATGGGCTCTCATCGTGGTGATTGAGCGGCCGTCGAGTTCGATTGCGCCGCGGGTTGGCGGGAACCGACCGACAAGCAAGTTGAAGAAAGTGCTCTTACCGGCGCCGATAGGGCCAATGAGGCAATGGACGCCTCTTGGCTCAAATTTGACGGTTGCCTTCTGGACGGCCTTGACTCCGCCGAAGCGCTTCTCGAGCGCCGTCGCACCGAGTGCAGAGCCTTTTGACTCGGTGACAAACGGTAGATGCTCAAACGTAGGGGTAGCGGCGTCGCGCAGAGGGGCACGCACCTCTGGGCTGCTGCGGCCGACGAACCTCGAGAACAGCAGCCTCGTAACGGTAGGCACCACTCCGTCAGGCAGAAAGAGTACGACGGCTATGAGCACGGTGCCTAGCACTATTGGTGTCGCGTCTCCGGCGCCGCCCCCTAGTGCAAAGGAGACTGACTGTACGGCAGTTGCTCCAATGAAAGCACCCAAGAACGATACCCGACCACCTACCAGCACCCATATCACCACTTGCGCAGCTAGCGAAAGTCCGAAAACGACCGGGCTTATGAACATGGCCCAGGACGCATACAGTGCGCCGGCGAGACCGGCGACAGCACCGCCAACGCAGAACACGGCGAGCTTTCGAAGCCGGACATCGTAGCTAAGCAACTGAGCACGCAGTTCGTTCTGACGCAGGGCAGTGAGCACTCGACCGAACGGTCGATTCAGCAGCGTGTACAGGCCTGCGACAACTACAGCACAAATCACGATAACCAACGCGTATAGCTGAACGACTGTCAGTGCAGTCCCGTCTTCACCTATTGGCATCGTCACCGGAGGAACCGACGAAATCCCGTTATATCCCCCAAGCTGCGCTTCGCCGACGTGATATTTTGGGTCAGCCGTGCTCGACAAGACTGTGAAAAGCACCAGCGTCATCGCTAGCGTGATAATGCCCACGTACACATCGCCGACGTTTCCATAGAAGATGAAGTAGCCGACGACAACGGCTAAGGCGGCCGCGGCGAGCGTCCCGAGAATGACCGCGCTCAGCGTCTCGTGCGTTACAGGCAAGAGGTTAATAGCGGTCAAGCTATACACATACGCGCCGACGCCAAAAAAAGCGCCTTGCCCGAAGCTGAAAATCCCGCCATGCCCCCAAACCAAGGTTAGGCTCACTGCGAGCAGCCCGAAGAGGGCCCAGCTAGTCGCCTGCAAGGTAGCGAATTCTGGCATCGCGACGCCGAGGACTAGAAGAATTATTGTTACAGCAGTGCAAGCGAGAAGCCGGTGCCTCAGACTAACTTTTGCGTAGTTCATTACGAGGCCTCGTCAAAGCTTGCGTCGTAAGCGACCCGAAATTCCTGTTGGCATTACTCGCACGAGGCAGATGGCGAGTACGAGCAATGCGGCTTGGCCAAGAAAGGGACTGGACAGGTAGGAAACGATGTTCTCAAGGCCGCCAAGCAGGGTTGATGCGGCAGCTGCGCCGGTGAGAACGCCGGGGCCCCCCACCACCACGGTCATGAATGCCCTCGCTATGTACGCTTCGCCCATCGTCGGCATCACGCCTACCATTGGCGCCAAGAGGGCACCCGCTGCACCGGCAAGTGCCGCACCAAACATGAAGGTGAGGGCATTAACGCGTCGAGGGTCGATGCCAACAGCCGCCGCCATCTGCGGGCGCTGAACGGCCGCTCGAGCCATCACTCCGTATTTGGTACGGGTGAAGACGGCATAGACGAACGCCAACAGGCCGAGCGCGGCCGCAATTAGAACGAGGGAGTAGACCGATATCGAATAGTCGCCGAGCCGAAAACTGCCTCCCGGTGTTGCGATGCCTTGGGTCGTGGGACCAAAGGCGTAGACCGCTACCTGCGACATAATGAGGCTAAGGCCCCACGTGGCAAGCATGCTGTCGGCAAGACGTCCATACAAGTGACGAATGAGGACGCGTTCTACTATCCAACCGAATGCGGCGACGGCGAGTGTGGCAATGACCATTGCTATCGGAAGAGGCAGACCGACCCTCATTCCCGCAAGCGTCGCAAAGGCACCAAACATCAAGAACTCGCCGTGAGCGAGATTGATAATTCCCATCATCCCGAAAAGGACAGAGAGCCCCAGGGAGACCAATATGAGAATGGCGATGCTCAAGCCTATCGAGACCGCCATATTCGTAAGCCAGCCAACTGTGATAGCTTGCATCTTCAACCTCGCTGATGTTTAGATGCGCTACTTAGTGCTGGTCGATGGGGTGAACTGCTTGGCTGTATTCGGGCGTGCCTTCAGGTCACAGACTGAACGCTCGTAGCTGGGAGCGACCGCTTCCTGCTCCCCGATTATTGTGAAACCGTGGGCGTCGTTGGCCTTTGCGATGTGGACACTCTGAATGACGTGATGAGTGCCGGCATCCACGGAAACCTTGCCTGATGGACTGTCGAAGGCGGGTTGGGTTTCGAGCGCGGCGATGACTTTCTCACGGTCAGTGCTGCCCGCTTTCGCGACGGCCGACGCCCACAGATGCCACCCGTTCCACACTGCAACGGCACTGTCGGTAATGTAAGGATAGTTCGCGCCATACGCCTTACTCCAAGCGTCACGGAATTTGTCGTTCGCACTGCCCTTGAGCTCCTGGAAGTATGGGAAGGCAACAACGATGCCGTTTGCCTCATTCGGACTTAGGACAACCTGTTCGTTTCCGAGCCCGAACGTCGCCGAAACAATCTGCATTCGGTTGGACAATCCAGCAGAGGCGAATTGACGGTAGAACGCGATGTGGTTACCACCAACCAGCAGCGACACTACAACGTCCGGCTTCGCCTCTTGCAGCTTGGAAACGACCGAGCCGAACTCACTGACGTTCAATGGGATGAAGTCGACGCCGGCGACGTTCCCCCCAGCCTTTGCTACGTATTCCCTGACCCAGTCGGCAGATATGTGCCCATAATTGTAGTCAGCGGCCAGCACGTAGAACTTTTTCTTGCCGTTCTTGATAGCCCAGTCGACCAGCGGCGCAATCTGTTGAGAAGGCACTATCCCGGTAAGGAACACGTTCTTATCGCAAACCCCGCCCTCGTATTGCTCGTTATAGAAGTAGAGAGTCTTATTGCGGTCCGCGATTGGGCGAATCGCTTCACGCGAGGCGCTCGTGATACCGCCCATGATGACGGCAACGCGGTCGCGCAACGCCAGTTGATTAGCGTAAGTTGTGTATTTCGCGTTGTCGGACTGCGCGTCGTACGAGATGAGTTTGAGCGGACGACCCAGAACTCCGCCCGCATCGTTGATGGACTTGATGGCAAGCTTCGTGGCGTCGACCATCGCTTTCCCGTAGATATTGAGCCCCCCGGTTTCGTCCAAGACGCTTCCTACCAGGATTGGCTCCTTGTCAGCAGCAGATGCGGGCGCCTGCAAGCAAAGGAGTGACAATACTGCTGCCCATACAAAGGTCCGTGTCATGACCGCTCCGCGAGTCTGAGGAAAGCCAGAAGGGAATGACGCGGCAAACAGCCGCGACGCGATACCTTGGAAGGTAGCAGTGGGCTCGCCGGTCCGCTTGCCTGCCAGAGACAAGGACATAGTCCGTCGACGCCAAGTGAGGGTTATTGCGGATGCCGCGTCAAGCAGAGAAGGGGGCCGCATCATACGGGAAGACTTTGTTTTGAACGCCCAAAGAGCTTGCCGGCTGGCCGAGTGCTTCCTTTTCAGGCTGCGGCTCCTGCGTACCGACATGCGACTTCGCTGATGAGTTGGGGGGCGCACCTACAGTTGGCCCTTTCGTTCCACACACATGGCTGTCTCGCACAAGCGGTCGCCGATTGGCAACGTTAACCTGTGCACTGAAAAACCCTTGGGAGGCGGACGTGACCACATCAGATGTCAGCGAGCTCGTGAAAGGAATTGCGAAGGCGTCGGAATTGCCTCTCGCGGACGACCGGGTGACGGCAGTGACACAGATTCTGGACGTTTGGCTGAAGGCTGCGAACCAGCTGTCGCTCAAGATGAGCGCGCCAGAGTTCGCGAACCTGAGCCCCATCACCGGAATTCTCCAAACGACGAACTTCGGCGAGGTGTCGAATGCCGAATGAATTGGTAAACTACTCGATTGCTCAAGCAGCGAGGCTGATACGTAAAGGCGAGGTGAGGCCGACGGAGTTGCTGCATGCGTCGCTACGAGAGATTGAGCGCTGCAACGACACACTCCGCGCCTTCATCTCCGTGTCGGAAGACGCAGCAAGGAAAGCCGCGAAAGCGGCAGAACTGATGCTGTCGGCGGGATATGACCTTGGGCCCCTGCACGGAATACCGCTTGGCATCAAAGACAACATTAGCATCAGCGGGCAACAGACAACCGCTGGTAGCAAAATTCTGCAAGACTGGCACCCAGATAAGGACGCTACCGTAATCTCAAAGCTGAAGCGAGCCGGCTCGGTCTTTGTTGGAAAGACGAATATGCATGAGTATGCATGGGGCGGAACATCTGCCAATCCGCACTACGGACACGTGCGTAACCCGTGGAATACGAAGAAATTTCCAGCCGGCTCAAGTGGAGGCTCGGGAGCCGCAGTAGCCGCTGGCCTTTGTTACGGAGCACTCGGTACCGACACTGGGGGCTCGATTCGACTACCTTCCGCGGTCAACGGCGTGGTAGGAATTCGACCAACGTACGGTCGAGTGAGTAATGCAGGCATCATTCCGCTTGCTTGGTCGATGGACACCGCGGGCCCGATGACCCGGACCGTCGAAGATTGCGCGTTGATGTTCAATGCGATAGCTGGTCCGGACAGCGCAGACCCGGCAACGGCGCCTGTGCCGATTGACGACTATCTATCCAGGCTGTCTGTCGGAGTGCAAGGGCTGCGGATTGGAATTGTGCCTCGCTATTTTTTTACGCACATACAGCCGGACGTTAAGCGTGCGGTCGAGGGAGCTCTGAAGACGTTCGAGCAGCTGGGTGCTCATATTGTCGAAGTCGACATCCAGCACATCGAGGGCAACATCTCCGCGCAGTTGACGATAGAGTCTGCGGAACCGAGCACGTACCATCAGAAGTCGTTGCGGGATAGACCGAGTGACTACGGTGAAGATGTCAGGACCTTGCTTGAGGTAGGGGAGATGCTGCTTGCGACACACTATCTGCAGGCTCAGCGCTACCGGACATTGCTAAGAAACGAGTTCATAGAAGCCTTTAAGCGCGTCGATGTCTTCATTTGCCCGACGCTGCCGTTCACCGCCACGGAGCTTGGCGCGACCACGGTAATCATCGAGAACAATGTAGAAGAGGACATGCTGTCGGCGATTATGCAGTTCACAGGAGTAGCAAGCCTCACAGGCCTGCCTTCGCTGAACGTTCCATGCGGTTTTGACTCAGACGGCCTTCCCGTCGGAATGCAAATTATCGGAGCCCCGTTTGCGGAGTCTCGGCTTTTCTCCGTCGGTCACGCTTTCCAATCAGTGACGGACTTCCACACCCGGCGACCGGATGTGAACGCCATTCCTTGACCCAGTTCGTGCCTCTCAGAACGGGAGGCGCGGTTCCGTTCACAGTCAAGTACAGTCAGTCTAGTTCCACCCCGCAACGTACGGCCGTCTTAGCGTCAAGCAATACGCTCTGCGGGGTTACGCCAAAATGTTTCTTGAATGACCTGCTGAAGTGTGAAACGTCGCAGAACCCGAAGGTCATCGCCGCTTGAGTTACGTTCTTGACCGACCGCTCTCGCAAAGCGCAGTAGCTGGCCTTGAGTCGCTGCTGCCAAATCGCTTTCATCGGCGTTGTTCCTTGTCCGGCAAAAGCGCGAGCCAGCGTCCGCGTAGAAACATGCATCAACGATGCAATGCAATCCACGTCGAGCCCCGGATTTTCGACGTTGTCTTGGATGAAGGAGAGGGCTCTGTTGTACAACGCCGCCTGCGCAGACGGAGCGGGCGAGTCGCCCTCATGCAGTTCGACGACGGCTGCCACGAGGTCCAATATGGCTGCCGCTATCCGAGGTTCTGCATGTGAAGACTGACCCACTTCCGACGATTCGCAAGCTTCCTTAATCATTGCGCCGAGCAAAGCACGAAACCCGGTGCCGGGGCCCAGGGACGTCGCGACCAAGCGCTCTGCGCTGCCCGTTCGGCGAAGCAGAAGGTCACGCGGAAGTCGCACGATAAAAAAGGATGCAGGGGCGATTGTGTAACTAAAGGGGCGCGAAGCGTCATATAGGACGATGTCACCGGCACGCTGGACGACTCTGCTGCCATTCTGCTCGAGATGCCCCTCTCCGCGCTCGAGAAATGAGAGCCAAAGGTTGTCCTCGGGACCCCGGCGGATATCAGTGAAGTCACGGACCCAGTTATGCTCAGGCCCGGTCATTCTCGCGACGTCGAGCACGCCGATTGACCTTCCGGTCAGTTCCGCGTCGAACCGGGCTCGGTGCGGCGAATCGCTGCCCGCCGGAATGCAATGGCTGCAGACAACGTCGCGCCAATAATCGAAGCGTTGTGGCGCAGGAACGACTGACGTCGAAAACGAATATTGCATGGCAACTCCGATATTGGTCTGTCGATAGCGTTCCGAAGACCATCCACAACCACATTTATCGCATCTGTTCCACGAAGCAATGAGGGTTTGCGCTGACGCGAGATGCGATGGACGATGTGGTGCGGTGCATTCAACGGCCATCGAGAGACGGTAGGGCGCCAATATTGAAGGTGCAAGCATCTGTATCGCTCTAGGCCTACGACCGTTCGATGTCGGCGGGCGGCACGGCTACGGAACTCGTCCTGATTGATTAAACCAGCCTGTCTGGCCGGCGTGTCGAAGGACAATTTTTGTCTATGCCAGCACCGATGACGGGTGCGGGGAACCTCTAATCCGTCATGCGGTCGAGGTGTCGCTCCTCGCCGCTCCGTGCGGTCGAACGGCGTTGACACAGTACATAGGCGCGCTCACTGATGGAAATGTCACGAACCCTGTACCAACGCGAGCTTTCCTCTAAAACTTTCAATTTGCGCGCGGACACATCGTCCTATCGAGCGGACCCAACGAGAAAAGGCCGCTGAATGTTCGCCGTACGCGTGAGTGTAGCCGCTGGATTTTGTGTGCAGTCAGACCCCGTCGTCCGGGGCGGACCGTTGGTCGCACCTTTCACGGCCGCTGTTTTGTACGCCTTCTCCCACGCCTACGCCCGCGTTCGCTCTGCGCGCAAACGCCGTTTACAGACTTGCGCGTCGGCCGGAAACGCTCCACCGCATCTCCATCAAGAGGGCCGTCGACGAGCAAAGTGCTCTGATTTGTAAGCGAAAGAAAGCGCCGCAACGAATATACGTCGCCGTCGTTAGCAGGACTACATATTCAAGCGCGAATTGAATCATCGTCCTCGCGACCCTCATCAACATTGGAAAACGGTGACTGAGGCGGATGAAGCGGTGTCGCGCGGTTGATGGAATGTTGCAGTTCGAAAGACTCGACTGCCATTCCCGCTTTTAGTTCTCGTAGCGTAAGGGGAAACAACATGAACGCAAAGCGTAGCAGGGTTCACTTTCAGTTTTCGGCAGTCGCCGCCGCGGCCCTCTTGTGGGGATGCGGCGGGGGTGGAGGCGGGAGCAGTAACTCCCAGTCCACCGTTGGAGGAACGGTAGCTACGGGCGCCCCAATCGCTGATGCGCAAGTAACGGCTATGGATAGCCACGGAAAAACGGCGAGCGGGACCGCTGATGCCAACGGTGCCTACGCGCTGACGATAGCGGACTTCTCTGGCCCAGTGCTGTTGACAGCGATAGACCCGACTGGTCAACACGACCCGCTCGTCTCGGTTGTCACTTCGGCACCGGACAAGGGGAAGTCCACGACCGCAAACATTACGACGCTGACTACGGCAATCGGTGCACTCCTGACGTCAACCGGAAACGCACTGGACCTGCGGAGTCCCGCCACTCTAGCAGCCGCCACGTCGCCAGCAACTGTCTCCAAAGCATCGTCCACTTTGAATGCCGCGCTAGCAGACATTCTTAAGGTGAACGGTCTCGACCCAAGCAGCTTCAATGCTGTGACAACACCGTTCGCTGCTAACCAGTCTGGAGCCGATGCGGTCATCGAATCGGTACAGATAATCCAGAACGGCGCCGGTGCCTATCTTGTGTCGAGCGGCAATGCTGTTAGCGGTTTGCGGCTGAGCAATGCGACCGTCCCGTCGGCTGCACCGCTAGTCGCTCCGCCCGCGGCCGCAAACTATTTGGCTTTTATGCAAAGCCTTCTGCAGCAATGTCTAGCAGCGCCAGTTGCGACGCGAGCGTCCAACGCTGCCTGTACTGCCGCTGTCGACGCCAACTACAAGCAAAACGGATATCCATCAGTTTCGGGAACTCCAGGCAGCCTCGCGAATGCAGCTACGGTCGGTGCGACCGTGGGAGCGCCCGAAACGCTGATGTTTTTCAAGGACTCAAACGGGACGCAATCGGCGCTCGTACGCATTCCGTATGCACCCAGTGATGGAAGCCAAAATTCTTTGCTGACGACAGTAAGGCAGGTAGCCAATCCCATCAGCTTGGCGGACGGCACCAAGGTCTCGTGGACTATCTACGGCAACCAACGGGAATACGACGCTTCGGTTGAATCGCGGATTACCCGCCGCACCTTCCTCGACAACGAAGCGGGCGACATCGGACACTACGATGCGGGCGTCACATTCAACTTCAACCTTGCCGGGCCGAATGCAACGAACGTCGGGTCTGCACTCGTCACTGGCCCCGGGTTACCTAGCACCGGAATCTTCCTTCTGACATCGACCGCTTGCGGCGAGCAGAGCCTGGAAATTCCGGGAGTCGCACCGACGCCGCTGCCACCAGCGCCCGGACCGGCGGGTAATGTGACGACGAGCTCAACGACGCCCCTCTACAGATGGTCATGGCAGGTCTTCGACCCGGCGCAGGCATCGGCCTTTACGCCGCCAGCAAGGTACTTCTGGAGCACGTCGCAAGTCGACCTGACCAACGTGCCTTTCTATGCGACTTACACATTCACGCTGTTCGATGCAGTTGGGAATATGCTCGACCAGTTTCAAGCTACAAACCCGAATCCCGCTGTAACCGCGAACTTGGGAACGCAGGTGGAGTGGCACACGGCGACTTCCAACGACCTCCTAGCTCCGGGGGCTCCCGCAATCGGCCAAGCGACACTGACTTGGGAACGCAACCGTTATGCTCCTCCATTGTTTGGCGTTGGCCTTTATACGCAGTCGAATTCCGCCGGTGTCATCGGAACAGCCAGCGTTACCGGTGCGGCTACCAGCGCTACGCTCGTCGCCGGCAATGGAGCGACAACATGCGTAAATACTACGCCGCAGTTCCTTGCGCTTCAGCCGGGTACTTATCGATTCACGAATCTGCAGGGTCGAAACCAGCATGGAGTACGTTTCATTGACAACCTTATCTTTCGTAACGGTAGCAGTGCGCCTAACGCGTCTTAGCTACAAAGCACCAGCACTAGAAAGCGCGGGCGGGCATCGCCACTACACGGTAGTCGAACTGGCTCACGCTACTCGGTATGGCCGCCCGCCGTTTTGAGGTATTGATTCAATGCTATTCACCATTTTGAAAGTCGAGTGGAACCTCGAGGCAGTCGGCAGCGACCGCCACAGAATCGGCAGATAGACCACTCCCAACCACGGGTGGGTACAAAATCAACGGCGGCGCTAGGTGCTTTCATCGACAGAAGAATGGGCGCCGAGCGGCTCCATGACAGACATGACGCTACGGCCAACGAGCGTTATGTTGTTCGGTGACAAAGAACGTCGCTACGTCACAGATATATGTGAATGTTGCCCGGCAGAGAGTCACGAAGAATACGAACTAATTCGCGTTTCGACGAAACCGGTGGCATAGTGCTGAAATGGATACCGACCGGAGAAACACGATGGCAACACTCGACAGCTTGCAAGCCAAAATTGCGAAGCTACAAGCTCAGGCCCAAGCGATTGCTAAGAGGCAATCAACAGCAATCATCGCGCAAATTCACTCGCTCATGAACAAGCATGGCATTTCAGTGGAGGATTTGGCCGCCAATCTTGGCAGCAAGAAAGCTGTCTCCAATGCGTCGACGAAAGTGCCGTCGCGAAAGTCGGGCGCTGTGGCGAAATATAGAGACCCGAAGTCTGGGGCGACTTGGAGCGGCCATGGCCGAGCGCCGGGATGGATAGCAAGCGCGAAGAACCGCGATAGGTTTTTGATTGAAAACAGCGCAGGGAGCGCGCCGATTGGCGGCAGAAAGACGGCGAAGCCAGGCAACTATCGGCGCGGTCCGCAGCCGGCGCTGTATCGTGACCCGAAGAGTGGAGCAGAGTGGAGCGGTCGCGGCAAGGCGCCGAGCTGGCTTGCTGGCGCAAAGGACCGGACGAAGTTCCTGATTGACGGCGCTGCGCCCAAGGCTGCTGATGCCAAGGAAGGTGCGCCCACGGCTGTGACGGCAAAGAAAGCGGCGGCGAAGAAGGCGACTGCCACCGTGTCCGCAAAGAAGGGCGCGGCGAAGAAGGCGTCGGCGACGTCTGCAAAGACGACTGTGCGCAAGGGCGCTGCTGCCAAGAAGTCGACGTCCGCGGCGAAGAAGGGACCGCTGGCTGGGAGCAAGAAGGCTGCAACCAAGAAGGTCGCGGCGAAGAGGGTTGGTAGCAAAGTGGCGGTAGAGGCGGCTCCGGACCCAGCGACGTCGCCACAGGTCAGCTCGAGCGAAACGAGTGCCGCGACTTCCGCTTCATAAGCAGGACTCGACGCATACGATGGCAGTTCGCGGTAAGTAGCACACTGTCATTTTCAGCGGCACAGTCGTAAAACTTGGTCCATAGGTAGATATCCTGCAGTTGGTCATGATTAGGACGTATCCTGCCTCAAGCTCGCGTTCGCGCGTCCAATGGACTAGCTCAAAGTGAAGCGGCACCTTTGGACTCTATTGCAATCGCGAGCAAGGACAAGCTGTGTCCAAATAGAAGCAGAAAGCGGGTGACATTATCCGAGAACAAGGGAAGGAGCGATGGAGAAGTTTCCGAAATATCCCGCGCATCAAGCGTGGTCAGTCATTCACGGTTCGATGAAGGTCGAACTGGCGCTGCATGTGTTCGATGAGCCTGAGCGAACGAAAGCGCATCTATTCGCTATCGGCGGTCCCGCGGGAAAACAATTTGCTATCGTAGTCGGCGAGTACGATGCTGAGAAGAAGCGTCATGACAGGCAAAGAACGCGAATCCTACTTGAGCGATGTGCCATCCCAGACATACCGGGTGTCGAGTCGAGGTCGGGTGAACCATACAACGGGAGCCGGGTGAAGCAGAGCGACTCCAATCTCGCCGCACCCAATCAATCGTCTTGCCTGGTAGCGGACGAAGCCGCGCTCAAGTCCCTCCTGCGCTGGTACGCCGCTCGGCTGTAGGCTGTTTCCTTCTTAGAAACGAGTCGTGGGAATTGCATCGCCAATTTCGCTTGCCTGTAAGTGAACTCAGTCAGCTAACGTTTGGACGGGCTAGAGTTTTTGCCGGTAAGCTCGGGACCTTCCCCTCCCGACGTGGCGCTGTTGTTCGGCATTTCGGCTTTCACAGTTTCCGGAGCGAAGCGATAGCTCGCTTGTGCTTCGTCCCCCTGTGCCGTTTCGCTCTCAGCGGGCTTATCGGCTTGCACTGGAGGGCGCTGGTAAGCTGGCCAACGTGCCTAATGACCTTCAACAAATTTATGGTTGATATTCTCACACCCGAACAGCGTAGCGCCCGAATGGGTCGCGTACGCCAGACGGGGACTGATATCGAACTTCGACTTCGGCACGCACTTTGGGCGACCGGCCTTCGATATCGCGTCAAAGCTGCTGCTTTCCTACCTGGCAGGCCCGATATTGTATTTGTCTCCGCCAAGGTGGCAATCTTCGTTGACGGGTGTTTTTGGCATGGATGTCCGCTTCATGGCACGAGACCTGCCACTAATGCGACTTTCTGGGCTCGGAAAATCGAACGAAACCAACAGCGAGACCGACAGGTCGATGACAAGTTAATGGCAGCCGGTTGGCGCATCATCCGATTGTGGGAACACGAGGTAAAGAAGAACCTTGATGGGTGCGTGAAAAGGATACAAGAGGTGCTTCAAACCGCGGTTAGATAGGCGCGCTGATTGAGGAATCCTTCTACATCGTCGAGCACGAATGCTAGCAAGCTACTTACGCGCTCGTAGTCGCGAATAAGTTCGCTCGCAGTCAGGTCTTTGCCGTACTCGCCGAAGGATTCCGCGCCGTGGGCGAGACGGTTTCGGGCCACCATGATGGCGTTCAGTCGCTCCTCTTTGTACGCGTTGCTTGTTTTAATCCCGAACTCCGTTAGTTTTTCACGTATCTTTTTGGCATCTACGTTACCGTTGAACACTTTTGCCTTGTCGAAAGTGCAGCCAATGATGTCGGTGGTAATTACTACCAGCCTATCAGTCAGCTTTTCTGCAGCCACATTCTTGACGTTCGCGAGTACCGCTACCTTTAGGCAAGTGGTCAGTGAGTCAAACGCGACATTCCGCACTTGCAACTCGTCGAATATGGCCTCTACCACGTTGGTCATGGTCGATTCAACCAGGTTGTAGAGCAACAACATTGCGGCGGCCTTCATTGTGGGCGGCAGTCCCTTCGGGACGATGTTGTCCTTCGCCTCGGCGCCTTCGAGCCAGTCGAGATAGCTTTTGATTTCGATACATCGCTTATCGAAATCGGCACGAACAGAAAGCATTTTTATACGCGCAGAAGTTGGTCCCGAACGAATTCGATGCGAGCTTTGACCTTGGGCCGTGAATTGCTCGCATCAGAAACGGTATGTTTTGAAAAGTCGTCTGAAGCCAACCATTCGGTAACTTCCTGCTTAGACGACTTGAGTCTCGGATTTGTCTGCTGAGCTAGCGTCACGCCGACTGATATGGCTTCGAAACGGACTCGTGGGACCGATGAGTTGGCTGGTGACTTTCGAAAGCCGAAGGGGAAATTGTCGCGAACAAACTCAAGCATGGAAGTGAAACGTGCAAGCAACTTGTCCCTGTCAAACTGGTTCTGATGGTCCTTCAGGTAGCTATCCAGAAAGCTTCGTACGCTGTGATTGAATTGTTCATAGCGGTCGGCGTATGCAAAATAGCGAAGCACCATTTCTTCTGCTTCTTCCCTTCGTTGCTTGCGGAAGGAAATCGGGCAGACTTCGTTGAAAAGCGGGAGCGCGGCGCATTCCGCAATGAAGTCATAGAATGGTCCCGTAAAGATGCCCTTGCGCTTCTCCATGGCCTTGAGTTCGTCGCTGCCCGTATTGATTCTTTCAAATATGTCTCGTCTGACGGTCTCGGTCGCTTTTTCAGACAGCTCAATCACGCGAATGGGCCGTCGCTTGAACTTTCTCTGACGTGAGAGTTCGATATCCGAAAATCGGAAACCATTCAGTTTTGAGAGCTTCTCCAAGCCGTCGAGAATCAGGTCGTTGTTCAGAAACGCCGCAAGGGTGCGGATGCGCTGGGAACCGTCGACGATTTCCACGCGACCTTCGTCCGAATGAATGTCTTTTGCCAACGACGCCGTGAACACATAGGGTATCGGGAGACCAAGCATCACCGACTCGATGAACTTGCTTTGACGGTCCGAGTTCCATACAAAGTCACGCTGGTAGGTCGGAACAAAGAGCTCGTTGGCGTCCTCGGGCTCTCCTTCGAGGTACTTCTGCACAATGAGTTCTACCGTGTATTCCTTCGTTTCGTAGTCGACGTCGGTTTGAAGCTCTCGGACCTGCGCTTCGGCGGACGTTTTGTCTTCTTCCGTGATTATGCGAAGCTGGTTTCGTGCCGTGGTTGCCATGTCAAATAGTTTCGAAATATTCGGTGCCTCATACTTACGTGCGAGCATCGACGTTAGTCCCCAAGCAGCTGTAGCTGCCATTCCGCCCGTGGCGGTATCTCGCCGCCTAGCAGTTCAACATGGCGTTCCACGGCAGCGATAAACGCGTCGTCGAATCGGAGTTTCGCGCGCCGCGTTCTGGTCAAGAAGCCGAGTGTCGCTCGCAGGGAAAGCGGGTCGCCCTCATCCTTCAAGAATTCAGAGAGGGAAGGCGGTCGATGTCCCAATGGGTCGACACCAATGGATACTTGATACCTCCGCTTGCCATCAAAGCGCGCGGCGCGTGGAATTCGACCTGACGCCGGAAACTCACCGTCCATTCGCCCGTCATAGACGCCGGGATTAGCCAACCGTTGGCCCAACCATTGGGCAACCGGGACGCTGACCGCGCTTCCGACGAGACTCCAGCGAAAGGACCGTCGGACGGCTTTCTCGGCGGGCTCAGTCCACCCCGCTGTAAATCCCTGCAATCTTTCCGCGTCGCGAATACTCGGTTTGACGATTTTTCCATCTGGCAGTAGCACCGCAGGTGGCGATGGAATGCCAATCGTCGAGCCGTTCTTAAGCGTCGGGATGCTGTCTACGGCCCATCCAAGCCCCGTCAGTCCTTCCGTCCAATAGAAGCCATGTGCAAGCCGACCCACGTCGGTCCTTGGACGAATCAGCGTGTTTTCGTCGACAAGGAGCACCTCTGCAGGGTCGATGTCGCGTGAAGCCACCATGAAGACCCGTTCCCTTCGCTGCGGTAGCCCAAATGCAAAGGTATCGACGACGCGATACGCCCAGCGATATCCGCGCCGCTCGAATTCGTCGGTGATTGCCCGCATCGCTGCGCCTCCGTTCAACTGCAGCATGAACGGCACGTTCTCGATTACGACGGTCGCGACCCGTCGTCGCGACAGCAGACGGAATACTTCCGCTATGAGCCGTGACTTCTGACCGTCAAGGCCAGCCCCACGACCGGCTTGGCTCAGGTCCTGGCATGGGAAGCCAGCACAGATTGCGTCTATACCGGACGGCAAGGACTTTAACGTGGTTATGTCGGAATGGTATGGCACATCGGTGAATTGGCGCTTCAGCACTGCTTCGGCGCCGGCATTAACGTCGCAGAGCAGCTCGGTGCGGTGCCCGGCGTTCGCCATACCAACCTCAAACCCGCCAATCCCGGCAAAGAGTCCTGCAAATCTCATTTCTTCGTTTGTCGCTATTTCCGGTCGAGGTTAACGGTCATACCGGAACCATGCCGCGTTTGTGGACACGTTCGCCCAGATACCGGGTCACCCGGCGCCATCCGGAAGGATACTCGAGTTTGCGCACAGGCCTAAGACTTTTTGGTGGGGTTCGTAACCTGCATTACCGTCCAGCCGACGCGTCGCGGCATCAGCATGAGACGAGAGAATCTCGGCCAAATGTAGAACTTGGCTCATACGCTCCCGCTCGGCCAATCCAAAGCGGGAGCGCGTGTACGCTCCGTGGTCTATATCAGCCCATGTTTGTGCGCGTGGTCACGTGCCGCGAAGAGGACGCGCTGTGGACGTCTCGCCGCTTGAAAGCTGTCAATGAGCAATGTCGTTCCGGGGAATCCGTCCGCACATTTTTCCAAGGCGGCCTGTCGCGACCAGAACGGATGGACGAGAACATATCGACGCGAAGCCTTGCGTTCCCTTATCGTCGGTAACCGAAGGGGGCCAACGGGAGTCAGGTCGTAAAGGTCCGGACTCAGGCCCGCAATCTCTTCTGCCGAGCGTCGGGCCAAATCCGGCCAGTCGGCAAGTTCGGGCGAAGCGGTCCACTTGCCGTCAAGGCCCGCCGTCGACGACGCGTCGAGAAATACGCGGAGCATTGACAGTCCGAGTCGCCAGTCGAGCAAACCGTGATAGGCCCGGTTGCCATACCGCTGCATGCACTCGTAGCAAGCCTGAGAGCAAGTCCCTCGATGCGTCGCATGAAAATAGGGCGCGACGAGGCTATCCGATAGCGGCGTTTGGACTATCGACTTCGTCAGCCTCACGATGAGCGCGGGATTGCCACTGGCGAGGCGATTAGAGAATCCGGCGCCGTTCACGAGAAAATCAGCAATTTGCAGCAACGGCTTGCCGTTGCGCAGCCGCGGCTCCAGCGCCTCGAATTCGTCGGGCGCGATGTCCAGTTCGAGTGAGGCCCGCTGCATCAAAAGATGGGTGGCGCTAATCAGCGCTGCACGAACCGAGGTGTCTGCGAAATCGCGACCGACTCGGCCAATATCCAGCCCTTCCGGGACCCGGGTGGGCGTGAGATACACGGCGTCCGTTTTTTTGCGAGCCATCAGTCGGACCGATTCATCGACCAAGTCCGTGTTACGACTCACTGCGCCGCGCGCATCAAGTTCGGCAAACCGCTCTTCGGTGATTAGTTGGCCACCCACCAGCCATTTTCGGTTCCCCGGTGCGGGCACTCGGTGGTCGATAGTCGGGACCATGGCGAACGGCTGGGCGATACCGGAATCATCGAGCTCACCCTGGTTGAGCCGAAGCACGCGTGCGTCCGACGTCGTGCCTACGGACATGTTTGAACCGGGTACGTCGTCCAGCGTCACGTTTGAGGCCTCTGTCGTCGTGACACGCCGGAACACCGGAGCCAGCTCGCCTTCCTCGACGGACTTCGGACGGAGGTCGGTGGTAAAAGCAACAGGACTGGTATATCTCGCGAATCGTTCGACCGGAATGTCGCCTTTGCAATCCACACATTGAACGCTTTCGACTGGAAGGTCGGCAAAACTTGACACTGCGCCGCACGACTCGCAAAAGGCGATGTAACGGACCTCTGCCCTCCATGAGCCGAACGATGTCGCCCGATTCGACTGGCCGTCGGGCTCTCGTAGCGCAGGCGAGAACCCAATGGATTCATGCTTCCGTTTGTCGCGGACCAGAGAACGACCCGGTGCAAATTCATAGACCGCGATATCGAGGTCTCGGTCAACGGTTGCAAATTCAGGATTGTTCTCCTCATTGTTCTCGATGCCGACGTACAAGTCGCGCACCCTTGTTGGCATGCCGTACATCGGGAGCAGACCCTGCTCGGCAAGAAATTGTGCAAGCGGGAGTGAACTTCCTGACCCTTCTCCGGCGAATGACCAGACGTGGTCCCCGAAGCGTCGGAGCGTCATTGCATCTTTCATGGCCTTGGCTTGCACTTTGTCCAAATCCGAAAGGGCATCAATGACCCGGTCCCTGGTTGCAATTGTGGCCAACAGTGCTCCCTCAAGACGCTTGCGCCAGTTGCCAGCGGCCGCATAGAAGACGGAAGCCGGTGGAAACTCACCATGGGTGTCGGACAGGTCATCGCCGGGATACGCAGGACCGTCCTCGTCCCGCAGGCGCGAAAACGCGGCAGCAAGCCAGGCTTTCCGCACAATCCGTTCGACAATCACGATGTGCCCGGTAGTCAGGAACGGTGGAGGCGGAACATCACCGGTAATCCGCTTTGGATTGCGGAAGTAATGGAGGTCATGACTTCGGCTTCGGCAGAGCGTGACAACCATCGAGAATGCCTGACCACGCCGACCTGCACGGCCAACTCTCTGCTGATAGTTAAATCGTTGCGGCGGCATGTTCGCCTGATAGACCGCCTGCAATGCACCGATATCAATACCAACCTCCATCGTCGTTGTCACCGACAGAAGGTCAATTTCGTTGACACGCTTGAAGAGTTCAAAGTCGGGCGTCTTCTTTTCCCCGACAAAAATTCCCTTGAAGGCTCTCAGCCGGGCGGCGGGGGAGCCGGTTTGCCCCGTCAGCTCCTCGCAATGTAACCGGAAGGCTGATTCGTCGCTACGTTCCGAACGCGTCGTTCGCCGTGCGAGGAAGTTTGATTCCCAAAGTTGTTCGACATTGCCGTCTCGGTCCGCCGGCAAGGGCTCAAGGCAACGGGTGCACATGCCTGTGCCGCGATGAAGGTGAACCCGGCCGCAGTTCTTGCAACGATAGAAGGGGTCTCCTCGTTGGCTGAGTCTGACGTAAAGTTTGCTGAGCTCCACGATACCGTGTGCATGGTCGAGCGTTCTAAATTTCTGGAGCACGTCGTCGAGCTCCACGACAGGCGCTACGGGTGCGCTGGCGCGTGCGAACTTAGAAATGCGATGTCTTGCGCCAAACTCACGCGCGTCGTCGACATGGGCCGCTTCGTCCGACCAACGGTTTCCCGCGACACGATACGCGTCTGCGAATACGCGCAAATAGGCGTCAAGCCGGTTCGAATCGGCAGTCTGGCTAGCGGTCATTGACGGATAGCCGATGCCCGTTTCCTCGAGCGCGAAGTAGGTCTTCGAGAACAGCACTTCGTACGTCAGTGGACGTTGGTCCTCACGAATCTCGGCTCGAGCTTCGCCAGCTTCACCACTGTCGCTGTGTGCTGGCCATTCTGGCTTTCCACTTGCGCCGGCAGGTACGACCCACCGGTTCCATGGCTGTTTCCGGATTAGCCCGATTCCCGCGGCGTCCGTCGGGTGAATGCCTAGCTCGACATGTCGTCGAAGATAGGAGCCGAGCTGACTTGAGCTCAGCAATACTGGCTCGATGACTTCGGCGAGCGCGACCCGTGACGGGTCGATTACAAGCTGCAGCTTCGCGAGCTCATCGGAGAGTCTCTTCAGTTCGACGAAATCCCCCTTGGCCAGTGCCTCGCTAGCCTGCTTCTCCTTCTCCTTGCGCGCTTCACCGGAGGGTCGCTCAGCGACGGCCGACTTCAGCGCTTCAATGAGCATCTGCCGGCGGGTGTCCTGATGGTGCCGGCGCTCGATGTCCAGTGCGGCTCGGGCCGCGTCCTGGCGGCTGTCGGAAAAGACCACGGACTTGGGCGTGCGACCACTCACCTTTAGCGCTGAAAACAGTTCGGTCGCCAGCAACTGCGAAGTTTTCGCGAAGCCGGTACGAAAACTTCGCAGGGGTGACATTGCCCCCATCCCCGGCCTGCGTCTGCTGTAGTCGGTTCCGCACGCAGGGCAACAGCGTGGTGAGGCCGACCCAGGCGCCTTGGTCACACGGTCCGATTGATTTATGTGGAAGAGCCGACCGGCAAGACGCGAATTGTCGGAAGAAGGAACAGGTGTCACCATCGCGTTGCGCGTATCGAGAGACGCTTCGTCCCATTGTTCGTGCTTGGTTTCTCCGTCTTTGGGCTGAGTGCTCTGGGGCCAGAAAATGGCGTATTCGTTGTAGCTGAGATTCTCGTAGTTGGTAATCGCAGCTGCTTCAGGTAGCTGTTCCAAATTTGGTGCAGTCGTCAACAGTTCTGTCGACCGCGAGTTGTCGTCGGCATTTCGACGGCCACCGACAAACAGTTCTCCGCAGGCCTCGCAGTAGACGAGCTCAAATAGTCGCCTCGTCAAACCATCATCGCACTGAGCGTGAGTGTGGCCACGCTCGACCGAGAGCCCATCGAAGTGAAGCTTGCCGTTGCTGTCTCGATAGGGTGCGGCGAACATGCCCTCAATACTTCGGAAAAAGGAATGGAGGCGGACGCTTGGAAGTCCATCTGGAACTGTGATGCCGTAAAGCTCAGGTTTCGATACAGTGTCAGCGAGGCCGCGCAAGATGCACAAACCTCGAACGGCTTGTTCGCCTTCGGCGTCATCGCTTCCAAACAAGCGTCGGGCAATTTCGCTGACCGAAGTAGCACGAAGCGCCGTTGAATGTTCGTCATCAGTCGTGCAGGCGTGGACGATTGCGGATGATGCAGCAGCAATCACCTGGGGCAGAGACGCTGCGACATCCGTTGGACGTGTGTCTATTCCCAACGACCTTGCGACACTCACGATGGCGGCGTCGAGGTCAGACGTTCGCTCGGTCACTTGAGCGGCGAAATCGGACCCGTTGACGTCCAACACCCTGGCGAGGTCCACGAACGGTCGTGTAGCGAGTGGCAAGGCGCCTTCAAAGCGCTGTGTCAGTTGCCTGCCGCGAACGATTGCAGTCCGCCAATCCGTGGATGTACCAAACCCGGAATCACCCGGTGCGCGCGCAGTGCCAAAGCTGCCGAAGAAGTCAAACAGATATTGGAGACTGACTTCCGCGTCAGGGCCCTCATCGGGCAAGGATGCACTCGAGGCGAGGATTCTGACCTTGTGACGATGTTCCGGTCTATCCAGACCCAGCTTCGCGAAGAGGCTCCTCAGCAGTCCAACGACTTCCATCCCGGCTGAGCCTCGAACCAGGTGGAGCTCATCCATGACCAGAAAGAAGTAGGCATCGTCGTTTGCTTCGAGCCATCTGCGGGTCGACGTGAAGATGGGCTCATCGACCTCGCGTATCAGCATTGTCGCGAGCATCGACGTGTTCGTAATGAGGATGTCCGGCGGGGTTGCCTGCATGTCCCAACGCGTGACCATCTCCGCCCCGTCGAGTGAGGGGAAAAGGAAGCGGGTGGACTCGGGAGCCGTTTGGCCAGCCCTGAGCGCATCGGTGAGTTCGCGCGCATCGTGTTCGCGAGCGAGCGCTTGCGTCGTTGCAATTTCGCTCATCCGGCTGCGCATGGTGTCCATGCGGTCCGCGCGCTTGCGCTTTTCCTTGGCGGTGTTTGCCCTGCGCGGATGGTTGAGGTGGCCAGTAACCGGCGCGGCGCCAGTGTATCGGCCAAAGAAAATGCGATTTCCGCCAAATCGTTCATCCATGACGGCCGCAGCGTCATCGGAATCGAGCGCGCGGCGAAGCCGCGTCATCTGGTCCTCGACCAGCGCGTTCATTGGATAGATGAGCAAGGCGCGGACGGCTTTGGGACGGCCCGGACTTTCCGTGGACCGCTGCGCGACGAATTCCTTTCCGGTGTCCCTGTACCATTCGTTTGAGAGTTTCGCCCGTGGTGCGGGCCATCGTATGGCTTCCTGAGCGATGGTCGCGAAGATGGGCAGCATGAAGGACTCGGTCTTTCCCGAGCCGGTCCCGGACGTCACGATTCCCGGTGCACCTGGACGCGCGCCGCGCTCGAGCATTTGCCATTGATGCAGATAGGGGCGCACCGCACTCGTTCGCCGCACATCCTCTTTGCCGGACGATTGGCCGGGGAACAATCCGGACAACGCGAGTTCGACAAAGGCGCGCCTCGCCTCATGGGAAAAGGCACGTACGGGGCTGCCGGCTTCGAGTTGGACGAGGTCTTGGAGGAAATACGCCACCTGCTCATAGCGCGGCACAGGCTCGAGAAAGGGCTCGGTCGTCAAAGTACCATGCCGGGTAAGCAATGCACGTCGTGCGGCCGACACCGAATCGTCTCGAATCCGAAACGCGGTTTCCAAGTAAGACAGGAAGAATTCGCGGATTCTATGTGTGGCGCCTATTGGGTCGAGCATGTCGTAATACCGTAGTTGTATGTGTCTTCAGTTCGTCATCGCGGTGAGGCCGTCGCTGATGCACGAGGGGAGATGCGTCATATCCTTCGAGCCGAGGAATTGTCCCCATCCTTGCACCGCTGCCATCAGTTGCTCCGCGTCGCTCATGAAGCGGTTTCTAAATCGGGCGAGGCGGATTAGCGCGCTCGGCGGCAGGTCAAGTGTGACAACCCGCCTCATCCAGTCGTTGGCTTCTAGGTCAGATGGCACGGCATTCGGGTCAATCGTCAAGCGGCTGGATGATGTCAACGGTGCGACGGCGCTCGCGAGCGCGCAGACGGCGCCCTCCCGATGTATTTCAGGGCAGACTGGAACCAAGTAGTCGGACCGATTATCGTCGCCCGCAGGCGCGACTGACTGCCCTTCATTTCGCCCGGTGCTCATCGCGAATACCAGAAGGTTCGGCGGGCGTGCCGCACCCTGCAGGACGGTCCTAAACGACGCGAGCCATAGTCGATACGGTGCAGCATCGATATCGCGAATGCAGAGGATGTGAGGGCTATCTGGAGCGCCCAAGGCGGCCTGCCACGCATGCGCGAACGCGGTCGGCGCCTGGGTGCCCGGGGCACGCCAGAGGTCGTCGAGGCCAATCGTACTGGGGTCCAGAGGCATCGTCCGATAACTTCCCCCTGAGACGCAACTCGCGTATGCCTGAAGGGCAAGTTCAGACTGCGGACCGCACAGCAAAACCAGCTCGCCAGACCGCGCGAAGATGTCAATCAGTCGGAGCGCTTCTTCCTCGACCCCATGACGCTTGGACTCCTGGCTGATGCGCATGGTCAGCGCGTCATATCCGATTTCGGCAGGACCGTCGCTCGCTACGCTGTTTGCCCAAGGCGGTAGTGCGGATGGGAGAAGCGACGGACCATGGTAACCATGCTCCGTCAGCATGTCTTCGAGTCGTTCGGCGACGAAGGACAACGCGGGGCGGGTTTGAAAAGGGCTTTGAGCGAGGCTAGTTCGCAATTCCGCGGCAACCGAGCGCAAACCGTCTGAAATCGCGCTCTGTTGCGTCTGGATGTCGACTCGTCGTTTCTCAAGGTCGTCGAGGTCTGTCGAAGCGTGAGCGCGACGCTCCTCCAGCTTCAGTACTTCTTCCTGCAGTGCGTCGAGCTGACGCTGCGACGCGGCAAGGGACGCCTCCGCTTCCAGTCTCACCTGACGTTCGATGACCGGGCGTGCCTCGTCGGCAGCGCGACGGCGCGCCAGTTCGACCTCGGCCTCGACCTTTTCTTTGGTGCCCTTGAGGCCCAAAATCAGTGAGCTTAGTTGTTCCGATGCTGCCAGCCGCGTTTCGAGTATTGGCCAGTCTGCTTGCAGCCGCTCCATGTCGAGCAGGATGTCATTGTCTTGCCCTGGCATCAGGTCGGCC
The DNA here is from genome assembly GCF_041360715.1 of Caballeronia sp. RCC_10. Taxonomy (NCBI): domain Bacteria; kingdom Pseudomonadati; phylum Pseudomonadota; class Betaproteobacteria; order Burkholderiales; family Burkholderiaceae; genus Caballeronia; species Caballeronia sp. RCC_10. Next base: position 958,542 of record NZ_JBFUPT010000001.1, on the reverse strand, counting down.
TGTCGAAGCGCGCGCGAGATGTACTTGACCGCATCTTTCGATGGACGTGCGTAAGGGGTGTCACCAACGTTCTGCATGAATTTGCGGAAGCGCTCGATGACGCGCTCGACAAAGTCCTGGTCACTACACCAGTTCACCGTTCTCACGACAGGCCCATGCGGAACGTCTTGCGCCGGCATCACGCGCAATCCATAAAACTCCAGCGACGATTTCCAGCCCTTGGGCATCTCTTTCAACTGCACGGGCCGGGTGAGGCTGCCGCTCCTCCAAAGACCGTCCGGATTCCGGGTAAGCGCGATATCACAGAAAAGGTCACCGGGTAAGAGGATGACGGTCGTCACGGTACTGAATTCGACGGCGAGGTCCACCCCTTGATTGAAGAGCCTGCGTCGCGCCGTTTCTAGTGAAATGGAGGACAAGTCGACGATAGGGGTTGCCCGTACAATGTCCTCAGCGAGCAAGAGGTCGGGGCCGTTCATGTCACGCCGTTCGTTCGGACGCTGTGTGAACGTCCACAAGCTATCCATGGGCGCGTTGAGCAAGGGGCGTGTCGAAAACACTCGCCCTTGCGTAGGAAACAGCTCGAGCGGATTCTCGATTTTTTTCCACTGCCCCGCGATTCGCACGGCGAGAGGCTCCATCCGCGCCCAACTCGCTTCGTTTCGGATGACTTTTCCTAAAAACAGCTCATCGTCCATTGCAACCTCATGACTCTCGTTATTTTTCATCGCTGCCCGGCGGTGGGCAACGTCAGGTTCTCGGCACGAAACAAGTTCCGGTTCCGTAGCCATCCGATTGACTCGGCAGAAAGGCGGCTCGCTGTCGGCTCCAGAGTGGAGGTTTGCTGAACGAACCCATGGCCGAATACCGTACGTATCAACGTGACGCAGTCAGACGTCGTCTCGTACACATACGTCCAGCGCCCATCCAGCCATGCGGGACCCGGGCTTCGGCATGCCGACAGCATGGCGAGTTTCGCTAACGGCTCAACGAGGTGGCCGTCTGCGCTATTGCGAAAGAGGCGCGAACCATCCCAGCTGAACATCGCGATTCGTGCACGTCGATGCGCTTCACTAATGGCCGACGCCCTCGACGTGGTCACGTATCGGTTCGGGTCGGCCCCGACGACGACGTAAAGGTCATCTCGGTCACCTCGTTCGCGGCGGAAGCGTTCAAGGCTGACCAAGCCCGTCTGTGGGATATCCGGGTTTCTGAATCCACCCGCTTTCCAGTTCCATTTCGCGACTCGTTTATGGCGGGACTCGTCGACATGCTCCTGCGACCAGCAGTGGGGTGCGGCTGCGGGAACGCAGATGCGTCGTTCGTCAACCGACCATCCGAGCTCCCGCGCCATTTCGCGCAGCCCTCGTCCCGTCGCGAGCTGCATGCTCGCGGTGTACTCGCTGGGACCGGGCCGCTCCGTCACGGTGCAGCCGGCTGCTCGAGCGGTTTCCTGGAACCGGCGCCGGATGTTCGCAGAAGCGCTGCCGACAAGGAGGAGTCCTGCTACCCCGCTTGCATTTCGGACGACGACGAGAGAGGGCGGGGTCAACCACCACCGGCGAGCCCGCCATCGAAGGTTGGACGTTGTGCGGAGCCAGCCACACTCCATGAGTCCGCGCAAAACGTCCCAGACGGAGGGGCCATCCTCGCCGAGCACAGCGCGCATCGTGAGCACGAGGTCCTGTTCGGACCAGCCAGTACGTCCGCCCGCATAAATGGCTTCCATCAAGTCCTGGAATCGTGCTGACCGCTCGCTGTCGATGACACGGTGCTCATCGATGACGTCCGTGAGTAGAGGTGACCGGGACGCGGAATGAACGCCAGCCTCCTCGTGGCTGTACCAGGTGGTCTCGTCGATGTCGCCGAGTCTCGCGTGCTCCAGCGCGTCGGGGAAGAAGGTGACCGACCGCTCGATGGCGAGGGGCTCCGTTGCCGGAATAATGTCTTCGTCCAGACGGAACTTGTACGCGCCCTTGAGCGGTGTGGGCGCTACCATTGAAAAAAGGCTGGCGGTTTCTCGATTGAGCTCGCATCTCGAGCCGTCGTCCTCCGCTGGTCGCACCGTCAAAACGCCGGGTCCCAAAATCCCAATGTGAGGAAGTAGCGATTCACGGCCGAGATATCCAGAACCACTCCTGTGTCCGCCGACAAGCGCGATGGCCGCCGAGGTTGGACCTGGTGTTCCGATGCCCAAGCCCATGTATTGGTACAGGGAGCGACAGTCTCGGGCAGGAATGGGTGCCGTCAGTAGCCAGTTCTCTCCGACCGGCTCGGCGTCGACCCCCCAATGACGTGCGACATCCCGATTTTGCTTCGACAAAAGCAGAAGACAACGGACGGGGTCGGGTGGCTGGAGCAGGGCCGTTTGCCATACGCCAAACCGGGCTTCGACGAACGGGATACAACCCCGTTCAATCGCCAAGACGAGCGCTTCGCTTGCATGGTTTCCGCTCTTGGCGATGGCCCACTCGGGAGCTTGCGCGAGCACCTGGTCCGGGAAACCTTCGAGAACACCAAGCTGCTCGCTGTTGCCTTTCCGGTCAGTCACGACGCAGCGAAGTTCCGCGTCGTCTAGTGTTGCCCCAAAGGTGAGTTCGAGGCGTGGGACGAGACCCCGCTCGGATGGCGGTGAGCGATGTTCTTTCAACAAACCGGTCAGGGCCATCCAGAAACGATGCAAACCCAGCAATGAAGCTTTTTTCAAATAGAGTTGCTGGTATTCTGCACTTGCCCGGCGAATCGCAGGTGAAAAGCTGACGTCGTTTTCGACGATGGGGCAGAGCAGTCTGGCCGCGTCGGCGGGCCCGTCGATTGACCGGTGTTCGGCTCGGCGGTCCAACAGTTGCCGCAGTCGCCGCAAATCGCGCCAACTCGGAAAAGCAATGGCATTGGTGATGCCCAGGTGTTTGCCAGTACCGGGTGGCGGAAGTGTCACCTTGCGAATCGGCAAACCAGCGGCATGAGCCTCGTTACACCAGTTCGCCAAGCGGTGCCAGAGCCCAGGCAACGCGGAACGGTTGTTGAATGGACTCTGAGTCCCGAACACCCGAGCGAGATTCTCGCCGAACTCCCTCGTGATGTCATTGCTGTCGGCCGTTGCGACGATGGCGCATGTCATCACGAGGTATCGCAAGAAACCCGGCAATCCGGGTGCAGGCTTGAACGGCACAACGCCATAGACGAGCGCGTCATTCATCGCAGCGTGGCCGCCGCAGGCACCCGCCAAGAGCCGGAGCGGGTCCTCGTCTTGCGCAATGCCTAGGGCTTTGCGCAATTGAGCTGTCGAGGCATCGATGTAACTCAGCGTGCCAGCGCCGAACGGTCCGTCGGAGCGGAGATAGTGCGCTGTGAGAGCGGCTTCGACGCGGAGCTGGTCAGCCGCCAATAACGGACTCGCTGCTGGAGCAAGCACCTTGTGACCCTTTTAATCTCTATGCCTTGGTTTGCGCTCGTCCGGGCTTTGCCGAGCGCCTTTTCTTAGTATGAATGTAACAGATTGTTACCTTGTCAGGTGTGACTAATTGTGCCGCAGCAGGGCCGCTTCTAAACGAATGCGTATTCGGGCTGTAAGTGGGGCGCCTACCTCTAAAGAGGCTTTTTTTGAAGGTTTCGAAGGAACTTGCTTAAATTCAGAAAACTCTTTTTAAAACCTTTAGCGAGACGGTTTATACCAAATTGCGAGTTCGCACGAGATTAGTTCCGGCCGCGTGGGCGGCCGGCCTCCGCAAGCAACGAATCGACATTGTCGAGCTTCGGAATGGAATTAGACACGAGCCGCGTAAGGCAGGTGGCCCAGTGTCAGGTTCGGGAAGTCGAGCCGTTCCATCGCGGGAACGAGCAACTCGAACGGCAGGCGTTTGATACCGGCTTCCTTTCGTCCATAGCGGCTGTCAGGCGCATGCCCGATGAGCTCTTCGATGACCTGAGCGCTGATGCCGGACAGCTCGCCAAAGGCTTGAAACGTATGGCGGAAGCTGTGAAAAACCAGGGCGGGGTCCATGATGCCGACGATGGTCCGGAGATATTCATTGAACCAATTCGAAAACACCGCGCCGCGTTTGTCGTACTGGTTGACCGCCAGGTCAGGGAAGAGCCATTCCGCGTGACCGGCCGCGCGGCAACCGTCAACGTAGTCGAGCCAGCCCAGTCCGAGCAGGTTGCGGTGAATCGGGACGTAGCGCATCACAGCACGCGTGCCGGTGCGATTCTCGCGCTTACTGTCATGCAAGTGAAAACACCACACGCCATCCCGTTGCACGACATCAGCGGCGGTGAGTCGGCACACGTCCTCGACGCGCGCGCCAGCATGCAGCCCAATCAGCGGCACCCAGTAGGCGGCATCGCCGCCGCCTTTTTTGGGGCGGTGGCCGCGCGTGTACACCGGCGAGCTAAAAATCTTCTGGAGCTCGTCCACGGTGAACGCCGTGCGCACGGTTTTCCGGTGCACCTGCACGACCTTGTCGGCGTATTTCATCCCTTTGAAGGGATTCACCACCAGGGCAGTCAGCTTCTTGGCAATGGCGTGACTGACAAGTGGGGAGAGCAGCGACAGAATCGTGTTGACGCGGCTGTGCTCGAGCTTGTCGCTCGTCAGGCAGAGCACTTTGAAGTTCTCGATATGGTCGGCGGTCAGGACAGACAAGGGTACGTCGCCCACATGAGCTTTGAAGCGCTCAATTTGTCGTTCGACGTCGTCGACGGTCTTCTGCGCCGGTTGCCGAGCAGCCTTCCAGCCGACCAGTGCGGCTTCCCAGGTGTCGTCCTGGTCGACGAGTGGAATGAGCTCCGGCGTCGGCTTGACCGCGCCCTTGAGACGCCGCAGTTCTTCGTCGACGACTGCGAGCTGCGCGTCGGCAATCGCCATCAGCAGTTCGGTGAAGACAGGGGAGCCGGCCGGCGCCCAGGCCCGCTCCCACGTGAGGTGCTCCTCGACCGATTCGCGCACCGACGACAGGTCGTTGGCCGCCCGGGCGCGCCGCAGTTGTTTGCGCGCCGCTTGGAGAACAGTCTCATGGGCCTCGTCGTCATAGCGGGTCCCATCGGGTTCAACGGCGGGTGCATCGTCAAACAGCGTCGGGCGGAACTCATCGTCGTTGCTCAACGCATTCGCTTTGAAGCGCTCAACCAGGCGCGGAATGTGCAACGCGACGAGGCGGGTCGTGCCAGGCGGCTGGATAGTCGGGTGGTACGGATGCGGCTCGTCTTCGGTGGCGGCGCGCAGGCCATGCGGCAGCCACGTCTTTACTTGCGCTGCCGCGACGGCGGCAGCACGGGCCGGCGCCACCAGGCACTCGTATTCAAGCGCCGCTGCCGCAAGCCGGGAGACGGCCAGTTCCTTGATAGGCGTTTCGAGACTCAGCCAGAAGTCGCTTCGCTTCAGATGCGAACGAAGCGGAACGGGAATCTTGCGACGGAAGTAATAGTTCGACGAGTCGGCGCGGGTGGTGAGGTAAGGGTGCTTCATTGGGGTGTGCTCCACTTGAGAAGGTAACAGTGGCGTGTAGCACCTGACTTGCGAAAACCGGCCGCATCTAAAATTTAGGCGCGTAACGCACCATTTCTGGCGCATTTCCGGCATTCGACGACAAAAAAGCCGCTGTCCTTGGGGGAGCAGCGGCTTTTTCTTGCAACTGGTGGCGAATCAGGGACTCGAACCCCGGACCTGCGGATTATGATTCCGTCGCTCTAACCAACTGAGCTAATTCGCCGAAAGAGACGAGATTATGGTGGGGCACGAAACGTCTGTCAACCCCCTTGCACGTAATTTCTTAACTCGCACGCGCAAGGGGGAGGGGAGGCGAAGCTCAGTCCTCGTGATAGACATTCGACTTGCGCGTGTCCTTCACGAACAGCATGCCGATCACGAACGTCCCGAGCGCGATCACGATGGGATACCACAGCCCCGAATAGATATCGCCCTTGGCCGCGACTATCGCGAACGCGGTGGCCGGCAGAAAGCCGCCGAACCAGCCATTGCCGATGTGATACGGCAGCGACATCGACGTATAGCGAATCCGCGCCGGGAACATCTCCACGAGCATCGCGGCAATCGGACCGTAGACCATCGTCACGAAGATCACGAGGATCGTGAGGATGACGATCGCCATCGGCCAGTTGATGAGCGCCGGATCGGCCTTCGCCGGATAGCCCGCGCTCTTCAGCGTGCCCGCCAGCGTCTTGTCGAACGTGGCGCCTTGCGCCTTCGCGTCGGCTGCCCGGCCGTCGTACGTATTCACCACCGTCTCGCCGACCTTGATCTGCGCAAGCGTCCCCGCCGGCGCAGCCACGTTCTGATAGTTGAGACCGGCCTTGGAAAGCGCGCCCTTCGCGATATCGCACGAACTCGTGAACTTCGTGGTGCCCACCGGATTGAACTGGAACGAGCACTCGTCCGGATTCGCGATCACGACGATCGGCGACTTCTGCGTCGCAGTTTCGAGCGTGGGGTTCGTGTAATGGGCAAGCGCCTTGAACAGCGGGAAGAAGGACAGCGCGGCGATGAGACACCCGGCCATGATGATCGGCTTGCGCCCGATGCGATCCGACAGCGACCCGAAGAACACGAAGAACGGCGTGCCGATCAGAAGCGCCACGGCCACCATGATGTTCGCGCTGGTGCCGTCGACCTTGAGCGTCTGCGTGAGGAAAAACAGCGAATAGAACTGGCCCGTATACCAGACGACCGCCTGACCCGCCGTCAGACCGAACAGCGCGAGCAACACGATCTTCAGGTTCTTCCACTCGCCGAACGCTTCCTTGAGCGGCGCCTTCGACGTCTTGCCTTCCGCCTTGATGCGCTCGAACACCGGCGATTCGTGCAGCTTCATGCGAATCCACACCGACACCGCGAGCAGCAGAATCGACACGAGGAACGGAATGCGCCACGCCCACGCGCCGAACTGCTCTTCGCCGGTGATCGTGCGCACCGCCAGAATGACCACGAGCGAGATGAAGAGGCCGAGCGTCGCGGTCGTCTGAATCCACGCCGTCCACGCGCCGCGCTTGTTCGATGGCGCGTGCTCCGCCACGTAAGTCGCCGCGCCGCCGTACTCGCCGCCGAGCGCGAGACCCTGCAGCAGCCGCATCGCGATGAAGATGATAGGAGCCGCGATGCCTATCGTCGCGTAACCGGGCAGGAAGCCGATCAGGAACGTCGACAGACCCATGATGACGATCGTCACGAGGAACGTGTACTTGCGGCCAACCATGTCGCCGAGCCGCCCGAACACGATCGCGCCGAACGGGCGCACCGCGAACCCGGCCGCGAAGCCGAGCAGCGTGAAGATGAAGCCGGCTGTCGGATTGACGCCCGAGAAGAACGTCTTGCTGATGTAGATCGCCAGCGACCCGGCGAGATAGAAGTCGTACCACTCGAACACGGTCCCGAGCGACGAGGCGAAGATGACCTTCTTCTCCTCCGCCGTCATCGGTGCGTGCGAAACACGCCCTTCGATCGTAGCCATGAATCGTCTCCTGTTGTTTGCGTGTGTATTCGATTCCATCCGAAGCGCACGGGCAGCGCCGTGCAAAGATTATTGGAACCAAAACTTACGGCGTTCTGACGCGGAGAGGCGGCGCCCGGAGAGGCGAGGAAACAGTCAATTCGCTCTGATCCGCGTGCAAGCGGCGGCGATCTTCTGTCAAGCACCTGACTTCACGCGCGAAAAGCGAAATCGCACGACCGTTGCGCTCAGGGTTTGTCCCTGGCAGGAAAAACCCGCTGTAGGCTCACGCGGATGAGCGTGCCGGCGAGCCGCGGCGCTTCCTGATACACGTGATCCTCGATAGCCAGCGTGCCGCCGTGCATCGTCGCGATCTCCTTGACGATCGCAAGACCCAGTCCACTGCCGTCGCCCTCGCGTCCGAGAATGCGATAAAAGCGCTCGAAGACGCGCTCGCGTTCAGCGGGCGGAATGCCGAGCCCCGTGTCTTCCACTTCGAGATGCACGAGATCCAGTTCGTGATCGTCGGTCCGAACGCGCACGGTGATGCGTCCGCCCGGCGGCGTGTAGCGGATCGCGTTGTCGATGAGATTCGACAGCATCTCCCGCAGCATCACGACGTTGCCTTGCACATCGACCGGAAACGGCGGTTCCTCGAATCCGATATCCATGCGCCTCGCGAGCGCCGCCTGCACCCAGTCGCGCACCGCGGCGCGGGCGAGCGCGGTCAGTTCGACGCGCGAGAAGATTTGCCCCGTCGCGCGATTCTCCGCGCGCGCGAGCGCCAGCAATTGCGTGACGAGCCGCGCCGCGTGCTCCGAACTCGTCGCGATCTGTTCGAGCGAGCGCTGCACTTCCGTCGATACATCCTGCCGCAGCGCAAATTCCGCCTGCATGCGCAACCCGGCCAGCGGCGTTTTCATCTGATGGGCGGCATCGGCGATAAAGCGCTTCTGAAACTCCATGTTCTGCTCGAGCCGCGTCAGCAGGTCGTTGAACGACGCGACGAGCGGCGCAATCTCCGGGGGCGCGCGGCCCGCTTCGAGCGGCGAGAGATCGTCGGGGCGGCGCGTGCGCATGTTGGACTGCAGCGCGTGCAGCGGCGCCAGTCCGCGCGAGAGCCCGAACCACACGAGCACGATCGCGAGCGGAAGGATCACGAACTGCGGAAGAATCACGCCCTTGATGATGTCGTTGGCGAGCTGGCTGCGCTTGTCGAGCGTCTCGGCGACCTGCACGAGCACCGGCTGCCGGCTTTCCGGATCGCGTCCCGACGCGAGGCCGGGCAGATCGACGGTCGTGTACGCGACGCGGATGTCGTTGCCGCGCAGCACGTCGTCGCGAAATTCGACGATGCCCGGCTGCGGCCGGTCGTCCTCGTGCGGCAGCGGCATGTCGCGGTCGCCGCCGACGAGTTCACCGCGCGTGCCGAGCACCTGAAAGAACACGCTGTCGACGTTGTCGGCGCGCAGGAAATCGCGCGTGGCGTCGGGCAGCCGCAATTCCGCGACGCCGTTGACCGGCTGGATCTGGCGGGCGAGCACATAGGCATCGGCTTCGAGCGCGCGGTCGAACGGACCGTTGGCGATCGACTTCGCGACCAGATACGTCACCGCGATGCTCATCGGCCAGAGAAGCAGAAGCGGTGCGAGCATCCAGTCGAGAATCTCGCCGAAGAGCGAGCGCGGGTGCGCCTCGTTGCCGGGCTCGAGCTCGTCGGGCGGGGCGAACGGATTGGCGTAGCGCGCGTCGCGCAGGGCGTCGGAATCGGCGGCGGTCGCGTCGATAGCCGCCGGCGAAGGCTGGCGCGGCGCTTCGCCTGCGCGTTCGGTGGAGGCGGGCGACGCCATGCGCGGCTTACTTATAGTGTTGGCTGGCAGCAGCCGGATCGGCCGCCGCCTTTGCATCGGGCGCGCTCGCGGCTTTTTCGAGCGTGTAGCCGAGTCCGCGCACCGTGATGATCCGCGCGCCGCTCGGCTCGATCTTTTTGCGCAGGCGATGCACGTAGACCTCGATCGCGTTGTTGCTGACTTCTTCGCCCCACTCGCAAAGATGATTGACGAGCTGCTCCTTCGACACGAGCCGGCCGATGCGCTGGAGCAGCACTTCGAGCACGCCGAGCTCGCGCGCCGACAGATCGATCACCTGATCCGCGATATGCGCGATGCGTCCGACCTGATCGAACGACAGCGATCCGTGCCTGACGACCGTCGGTCCGCCGCCCGCGCCGCGCCGCGTGAGCGCCCGCACGCGCGCTTCCAGTTCGTTGAGCGCGAAGGGCTTCGCCATATAGTCGTCCGCGCCGAGATCGAGGCCCTTCACGCGCTCGTCGACGCTGTCGGCGGCGGTCAGGATCAGGACCGGCATCTGCGAATTGCGCGCGCGCAGGCGGCGCAGCACTTCGAGACCGGGCATCAGCGGCAGGCCCAGATCGAGGATGAGCAGGTCGAAAGATTGCAGGGAAAGCGCGGTGTCCGCCTCGACGCCATGCTTCACATGGTCAACGGCGTATCCCGATTGGCGGAGTGATCGGACGAGCCCGTCCGCGAGTATGCTGTCGTCTTCGGCAATGAGGATTCGCATCGTCGGGGCCTGATGCGCGGGGCGCATCGCATTGCCGGCACCGCATTTCGCCCGGCGCGGCGGTCTCCAGGGTGTTATGCGGTTTTTGCACGGTTCGCTCGACGTGGAAAAACACCACGCCGCACGATCGGGCTTGCAAAAACTACTGTTTTTTTATACAGTGTCTGCGTTAGTGCAAAAGCGGGGCGAAGTATCGCTACGAGCCTGCGCGCACGCGTCTCAGACGCCGTTCATCATAGCAAAGGACGATTCATGGAAGAAAGCAAGAAAGGCCCGGCTGGAATGACTGCGGAAAAGAGCAAGGCGCTGGCCGCCGCGCTGTCGCAGATCGAAAAGCAATTCGGCAAAGGGTCGATCATGCGGCTCGGCGCAGGCGAGGCGGTCGAAGACATTCAGGTGGTCTCCACCGGCTCGCTCGGACTGGACATCGCGCTCGGCGTCGGCGGCTTGCCGCGTGGCCGCGTGGTGGAAATCTACGGTCCGGAATCGTCGGGCAAGACCACGCTCACGCTGCAAGTGATCGCCGAGATGCAGAAGGTCGGCGGCACGGCCGCGTTCATCGACGCGGAACACGCGCTCGACGTGCAATACGCGCAGAAGCTCGGCGTGAACATTCAGGAACTGCTGATCTCGCAGCCGGATACGGGCGAGCAAGCGCTGGAAATCGCGGATGCGCTCGTGCGCTCCGGCTCCATCGACATGATCGTCATCGACTCGGTCGCGGCGCTCGTGCCGAAGGCGGAAATCGAAGGCGAAATGGGCGATTCGCTGCCCGGCCTGCAAGCGCGTCTGATGTCGCAGGCGCTGCGTAAGCTTACCGGCACCATCAAGCGCACGAACTGCCTCGTGATCTTCATCAACCAGATCCGCATGAAGATCGGCGTGATGTTCGGCAACCCCGAAACCACCACGGGCGGTAACGCGCTGAAGTTCTATTCGTCGGTGCGCCTCGACATTCGCCGTATCGGTTCCATCAAGAAGAACGACGAAGTGATCGGCAACGAAACCCGCGTGAAGGTGGTGAAGAACAAGGTTTCGCCGCCGTTCCGCGAAGCCATCTTCGACATTCTGTACGGCGAAGGCATTTCGCGTCAGGGCGAGATCATCGACCTGGGCGTGCAGGCCAAGCTGGTCGACAAGGCGGGTGCTTGGTACAGCTACAAGGGCGATCGCATCGGACAGGGCAAGGACAACGCGCGCGAATTCCTGCGCGAGAATCCTGACATCGCGCGCGAGATCGAAAACAAGATCCGCGAATCGCTGGGCGTGGCTGCGCTGGCTGATGCCGTCGCCACGGGCGCAGCCGTGTCGGGCGACGAATAAGCGTCCGACCTGCCGCCGATGCTCAAGCGCCGGTTTGGATCGAAGGCTGGCAACGCTCAGATCGGGCGGGGTGGTGCTGGAAGTTCGAATCGCGCTGGCGAGAACGATGAAGCAAGCGGTGATCTGAAGAGCGATCGCTCTGCATACGCCGCAGGCGGTGTCGATCAGCCGGAGGACAGCGCCGAAGCCGTCGATCGCTACGAACGAAGCAGCGAGCGCGGCGGGGCATCGTCAAAGCGCGGCGGCTTCATGTCAGGCAAGAAAGCACGCGCCGGCGCGAAGTCATTCGCGTCGGCGCGTCGCGTTTCTGAGGCTGCGGACGAGCACGTTGCGGGTCCAAGCGCAGGCGCGATTGACCAGCGCAAGCAGTCCGGTTCGATCAACCGTGACGAGTTTTACGGTCAAAGCGCGGCATCGGCGACCCGCGAACAAGACGATCGAGGCGGTCATAACGATCACGCCTCGGCGCAACCCACGCAGCCCGATCGCGCTGCCCGCCTTCAGCAAGCGCGCTCGCTATTGCAGCAAGCCACCGCACAGGCGGTCAGCCTTCCGCCTCGCGGTCAGCCGACGGCGGTCAGCACCGGCCACTTCGACGATTCCTTCGAAGAGGCCGACCCCTTCGAACCATTCGAGCAGTGCGCGCCGTCTCGTGCGCCCGCAGTTGAGACGGGTTCCGTTAGTGAGCGTCCGATTCGGCGTCCACGTAAGGCACGCAGCGCAACTAATCGACCGTCACCGCAACGCTTCCCCGCCGGCGACGCATTCGAAGACTCCGAGCCGTTCGAACAATGTGCGCCGCAAGCAGAAGTGGAACTGGAGTCCGCGTACAGCCGCTCCAGCGAACGCCAGCGCAAGGTGCCCAACGCCAATAATCCCCGTCAGCCGCAACGCTCGCTCAAAGGGCGCGCGCTAGGCTACCTCTCGCGCCGCGAATATAGCCGCGCAGAGCTGTCGCGCAAACTACGGCCGTATGTCGAAGAAGCCGATTCCCTCGAAACGCTGCTCGACAGCCTCGAACGCGACGGCTGGCTGTCCAACGAGCGCTTCGTCGAAAGCGTCGTGCATCGCCGGGCGGCGCGCATGGGCGGCAGCCGCATCATCAATGAACTCAAGCGTCACGCGGTCGGCGACGCGCTCATCGGCGAAACAGCGGGAAAGCTCGCGGTAACCGAAACCGCCCGCGCCCAGGCGGTCTGGGAAAGAAAGTACGGCGTGTTGCCCGAGACGCCCGCCGAGCGCGCCAAGCAGGCGCGCTTCCTCGCGGCGCGCGGCTTTTCCGGCAGCACCATCGGCAAAATCCTGAAAGGCGGGGACGAAGACTGCGCCGACGAGTTCATCGACGACTAACAACGCGGCGATACAACGCCGCGACACGGCGCGGTGACCCACGCAGAAGGCCGTCTGACCGCCCGCAGCGATTCCTCAGGCCATCCGCAGCCCCAAATACTCGCTATGCTAAAATTCAACGGTTTCCCCGTTCCGGCTTTCGCCCCATGCCTCTTTCTCCGCCCGTTTCCCGACAGTTGCGCCATCGTCGCGCGATTCGGCTGGAAGCGTTCGAGCGGGATGACAAGCTATGGGACATCGAAGCCTGCCTAACCGATGAGAAGCCCCGCGACGTCCAGGTCGCGGCGGGCGTCCGGCCGAAAGGCCTGCCGATCCATGAACTCTGGCTGCGCATCACCATCGACCGCAAGCTCACCATCGTCGACGCCCAGGCGTCGTCCGACTGGGCGCCCTATGCCGGTCTCTGCGCCGAATCCAACTCGGCTTATCGCTCGCTCATCGGGCTCAATCTGTTGCGTAATTTCCGTCGCGAAGTCCGCGCCCGCCTGGGTGGCACGGCCGGCTGCACGCATCTCAGCGAGCTGTGCGCCGTCTTGCCGACCGCAGCCATGCAGGCGTTCTTCGGCGATGTCTGGTCCGACGACATGTCCGATCCCTTCGCCCCGGAAGACGCTCGCGCGGGCGCGCAACGGAAACGGCCGCCGTTCGAACTCGGCGGCTGCCACGCGCTGCGCTTCGACGGCCCCGCCGTGCGCGAATACTATCCGCAATGGTTCGGCTACGAGCCGTCCCGCCAAGGCAACGCATCCGACACGGAACAGGAAAGTCCGCAAACGTAGCGCGCTCGTCATTGCGAATCCGAGCGGCCGGTAATCAAACAACCATCCAGACAATTGCGATTCAGGCAATTCGAAATCGAAGTTCAATCCAACTCTCAGACTGAAGGAATCACGCATGAAGATTCACGAGTACCAGGGTAAGGAAATCCTGCGGAAGTTCGGCGTCGCGGTCCCGCGCGGCAAACCCGTGTTCTCGGTGGACGATGCGGTCAAGGCCGCGGAAGAGCTGGGCGGCCCGGTTTGGGTCGTTAAGGCGCAGATCCACGCCGGCGGCCGCGGTAAGGGCGGCGGCGTGAAGGTCGCGAAGTCGATCGAGCAGGTCCGCGAGTACGCGAACCAGATCCTCGGCATGCAGCTCGTCACGCACCAGACCGGCCCCGAAGGCCAGAAGGTGAACCGCCTGCTGATTGAAGAAGGCGCGGACATCAAGAAGGAACTGTATGTCGGCCTCGTGCTGGATCGCGTTTCGCAGAAGATTGTCGTGATGGCGTCGAGCGAAGGCGGCATGGACATCGAAGAAGTCGCGGAAAAGACGCCGGAACTGCTGCACAAGTTCGCCGTCGAGCCGTCGACCGGCCTGCAAGACGCAGACGCCGATGACCTCGCACGCAAGATCGGCATCCCCGACGCATCGATCCCGCAAGCGCGCGCGATCCTGCAAGGCCTCTACAAGGCGTTCTACGAAACCGACGCATCGCTCGCGGAAATCAACCCGCTGATCGTGACCGGCGACGGCAAGGTGATCGCGCTCGACGCCAAGTTCAACTTCGATTCGAACGCGCTCTTCCGTCATCCGGAAATCGTCGCGTATCGCGATCTGGACGAAGAAGATCCGGCTGAAGTGGAAGCATCGAAGTTCGACCTCGCGTACATCTCGCTGGACGGCAATATCGGCTGTCTCGTGAACGGCGCGGGCCTCGCAATGGCGACGATGGACACCATCAAGCTCTTCGGCGGCGAGCCGGCGAACTTCCTGGACGTCGGCGGCGGTGCGACGACCGAGAAGGTCACGGAAGCCTTCAAGCTGATGCTGAAGAACCCGAACCTGAAGGCGATCCTCGTCAACATCTTCGGCGGCATCATGCGTTGCGACGTGATCGCGGAAGGCGTGATCGTGGCGTCGAAGGCGGTGGACCTGAAGGTGCCGCTCGTCGTGCGCATGAAGGGCACGAACGAAGACCTCGGCAAGAAGATGCTGGCGGACTCCGGCCTGCCGATCATCTCCGCCGACAGCATGGAAGAAGCTGCGCAGAAGGTCGTCGCTGCAGCCGAAGGCAAGTAAGCGCATCTGCGTGCCTGCCTAAAAGAGCGTTCCACCAGATACGAATGGCGGCGCCGGCCTCGAGCCTGAGCGACGCCAGACGAACAGAGGTCACTACATGTCGATTCTGATCAACAAAGACACGAAGGTCATCACGCAGGGCATCACCGGCAAGACCGGCCAGTTCCATACGCGCGCTTGCCGCGAATACGCGAACGGGCGCGAAGCGTTCGTCGCGGGCGTGAACCCCAAGCGCGCCGGCGAAGACTTCGAAGGCATCCCCATCTACGCGTCCGTCAAGGAAGCGAAGTCCGAAACCGGCGCAACGGTTTCGGTGATCTACGTGCCGCCCGCGGGCGCTGCCGCGGCGATCTGGGAAGCGGTCGAAGCCGATCTGGATCTCGCCATCTGCATCACGGAAGGCATTCCGGTCCGCGACATGCTCGAAATCAAGGACCGCATGCGCCGCGAGAACCGCAAGACGCTGCTGCTCGGACCGAACTGCCCCGGCACGATCACGCCGGATGAGCTGAAGATCGGCATCATGCCGGGTCACATCCACAGGAAGGGCCGCATCGGCGTCGTGTCGCGTTCGGGCACGCTGACGTATGAAGCGGTCGGCCAACTGACGGCGCTCGGCCTCGGCCAGTCGTCGGCGGTGGGTATCGGCGGCGATCCGATCAACGGCCTGAAGCACATCGACGTGATGAAGATGTTCAACGACGATCCGGAAACGGACGCCGTCATCATGATCGGCGAGATCGGCGGTCCGGACGAAGCGAACGCCGCTCACTGGATCAAGGACAACATGAAGAAGCCGGTCGTCGGCTTCATCGCGGGCGTGACGGCGCCTCCGGGCAAGCGCATGGGCCACGCAGGCGCGCTGATCTCGGGCGGTGCGGACACGGCGGACGCCAAGCTCGAAATCATGGACGCGTGCGGCATCAAGGTCACGAAGAACCCGTCGGAAATGGGCCGTCTGTTGAAGTCGGTGATCTAAGGGAAGATCGGCAAAAGCCGTCAGGGTTTGGTACTCTTACTGAATCCTTTCGTCATCGCCGGATAGAAAGCGGGGGAGCGTCGGCTTCCCCGTTTTTTTTTCGATCACCGTTTCGCCTTGCCATGCTCGAATTTTTCTCCACGCTTCATTGGGGCGCTGTCGTTCAGATCATCGTCATCGATATTCTTCTCGGTGGCGATAACGCCGTCGTCATCGCGCTCGCGTGCCGCGATTTGCCCGTCATGCAGCGCAAGCGGGGCATCGTGCTCGGCACGCTCGGCGCGATCCTGCTGCGCGTCGCGCTGATTGCGTTTGCCGTCGTCCTCCTCGACGTGCCGTTTCTCAAGTTCGTCGGCGGACTGTTGCTGCTGTGGATCGGCGTCAAGCTGATGCAGCCGGGCCACGACAAGCATCACATCAGCTCGTCCGACAAGCTCTGGGCGGCGGTGAAGACGATCATCGTCGCCGATGCCGTGATGAGCCTCGACAACGTGATCGCGATTGCTGGCGCGGCGGAGGCGGCCGATCCGCAGCATCGCCTGACGCTCGTGATTTTCGGGCTGGTCGTGAGCATTCCGCTCATCGTGTGGGGCAGCACGCTGGTGCTCAAGCTGCTGGACCGCTTTCCCGTCGTCGTGTTGCTGGGCGCGGGGCTGCTCGGGTGGATCGCGGGCGGGCTCATCATCGACGATCCGTTTATCGACCGCTGGCCGGCACTGAATACGGACGCGGTCGGCTACGCGGCGCGGCTTGGCGGCGCGCTCGTCGTCATCGCGGCGGGCTGGCTGATGAAGCGCCGCACGCTGGCGCAGGGAAAGGGCGTCGTGGCCGATACCTGATCGCGTAACGTTGGCCGAATGGCCGACTGTCGCCGCACTGACTGTCTCAATAGGATGAAAGCGTCCGGTCTGCTCACGCAGCCGGCGCTTTTTGTCTTTTTGGGAGCAGCAATGACGAGCATGGTTTTGGACGTGAAGAGCCCGCGCGAACGGCGCGGATGGAACGAGTGGATCAGGCGGGCGGCATCGTCGGCGCATGGTTTCACGCTGATCGAGTTGATGATCGTGCTGGCGATCGTGGGCGTCGTCGCGGCTTACGCGATTCCCGCGTATCAGGACTATCTGGCGCGCAGTCGCGTGGGCGAAGGATTGTCGCTCGCGGCATCGGCGCGTCTCGCGGTCGCAGAGAACGCGGCGAGCGGGGCGGATCTGGCGAGCGGCCATGCATCGCCGCCCGCGACGCGCAACGTGGAGTCCATTCACGTCGACAGCAATACCGGGCAGATCACCATCGCCTATACGACGCGCGTTGCGCCGGCGGGATCGAACACGCTGGTGCTCGTGCCTTCCGCGCCCGATAACGCCGATACGCCGACGGCCCGCGTCGCCCTCGCGCGAGGGACGGTGCAGGCGGGCACGATCACGTGGGAGTGTTTCGCGGGCGGCAAGGCGGCGTCGTCGCTGCCGGCGCCGAGCGCGGGGCCGTCGCCGGTGGAAGCGCCGACGCTGCAAGGCAAGCTCGCGCCGCCTGAATGCCGCGCCTGAGCACGCGAGTGAGCGAGCCGAACGGCGAGCGCGGCGGCGTAGAAGGTTTCGCCGCCGCGCTTCACAGCGAGTTCGCGCAAAAGCGGGTGATTTCGTGGCATTTCCGGGCAGGCGGCGCACAGGGACGGCAAAGTTTTGTATAGTGCGCCGGTTCCCGACGTTCCCAGCCCCTCATGCCTTCCCAAACCACCTCGTACGCGCGCTATCTCTGCTTCGCCGTTCTGTGTGCCGCGCTGACGTTCCCGTTCGCCGTCGTCAGCCACACGTATCCGATTCCGACCTTCTACGCCGAGTACAGCGCGCTCGCACTTTATCTGGCGCTCGGCGCGGCGGTCGCCGTGCTCGTGACCGTGTCCGAGCCGCGCGTGCCGTTCGCGTCGCCGGTCGTGGCGCTGATGCCGCTGCTGTTCGGCCTGGTGCTCGTCGCGCAGACGGTGCTGCTGCCTGTCGCGCAGCCTTCGATGAACTGGCTCGGCGGCGCGTATTTGCTGGCGTCGTTCGTCGCGGTGCATACGGGCTTTGGGCTGGCGCGGGCGGGGCTGTCGGAGAAGGCGTTGCGGGTCGGCGCGGCGGCGTTGATCGTCGGCGGCCTGTTCGCGGTGTTCTGCCAGACCGTGCAGATGTTCCATGCGGAAGCGAAGTTCTCGCCTCTGATCGTCGCGTACAACGTGATGACCGAGCGGCGCATGTTCGGCAACATGGCGCAGGCGAATCACCTCGCGACCGTCATCGCGTTCGCGCTTGCCGGCGCGCTTTACTTCGTGCAGACGCGGCGCATGCCGGTCGCGGTGTGGCTTGCGCTGTCGGCGGTGTTTTCGTTCGGGCTTGCGCTGACGGTGTCGCGCGGGCCGTGGCTGCAAACGGCGGTGATCGTCGTGGCGGGATTGTGGATGGCGTTCGCGCAGGGTCGCTCGGCCGCAGCCGAAGACCTCGACGCGCCCGCACGCCGCAATCGACGCGACATGCGCGCGTGGATCATCCCGATCGCCCTTGGTGTGCTGTTCCTCTTGGTGAACGCGGGCGTGCGCTGGGCCAACGTGAGGTTCCAACTGGATCTGGCGCAATCGGCGGCGGAGCGCATGCAGGACGCGAACCAGATCGCGCCGCGCCTCGCGCTATGGAAGTACGGCTGGACGATGTTCACGACGCATCCGCTCCTGGGCGTCGGCTGGGGCGAGTTTCCGCGCTATCAGTTCGATCTCGTGCGCGATCTGGGCGGCGTCGAAATCGCGAACAACGCGCACGACATCTTCATCGACTTGCTGGCGAAGACGGGTCTGCTGGGCATGGGCGTGCTGGTCGCCGGCATCGTGCTGTGGCTGATCCGCGTGCTGCGCGCGCCGCATACGCCCGCGCGCATTTTCGGGCTCTCGCTGTTGGGCGTGCTGATGATGCATGCGCTCGTCGAGTACCCGCAGCAGTACATGTTCTTTCTGATGCCGGCGATGCTCGTCATCGGCTTGCTCGAAACGCGGCCGTTGCGGCTGGTCGCGCGTCCGCTGTCGTATGGCGTGTATGTGACGCTCGTCGCGGGCGGCCTGGTCGCGCTATATCCGACGATGCAGGATTATCACCGCGCCGAAGTGCTCTATTACGGCTCGCGGCCGGCGGAGCAGTATCGGGAAGATCCGTCGTTCCTGTTCGGCGCGTGGGGGCAATACGGCGCCGCGACGCTGCTGCCGATGAACGCGCAGAACATCGAAGCGAAGCTGGCCGCGCATCGGCAGGCGCTCGCGCTGCTGCCGGGGGAGACGGTGCTGCGGCGTTACGCGGTGCTGCAGGCGCTGGCCGGTCAGCGCGAGGAAGCGCTCGATACGATGGCGCGCCTCAAGATTTTCGCGACGCAGCTCAAGGACTGGCCGACGCAACTGGAAGCGGTGTACCGGTCGATCGATGAGATCGGCGCGCCGCTCGCTCCGTTCAAGGCGGAGTTGGGGAAGCTATATGGCAAGCCGGCGGGGGCGGTTCAGGACCCGGAGGAAGACGAGGACGACTGAGCGCGGGCTAGGCGCTCGCCACCCAATCCCCCGACTTCCCACCGTGCTTCTCCATGACCTTCACATTGGTGATGGTCATCCCGCGATCCACCGCCTTGCACATGTCGTAGATGGTGAGCAGCCCGACTTGCACGGCGGTGAGCGCTTCCATCTCTACGCCCGTGCGTCCGACGGTCTCGACCCGCACTTCGCAGTGAACGCCGGGCAAGCTCTCGTCGATGGAAAAGTCCACTGCAACGCGCGTCAGCGCAAGCGGATGACACAGCGGAATCAGATCTGCGGTGCGCTTCGCACCCTGGATCGCCGCGATGCGCGCCACGCCGAGCACGTCGCCTTTTTTCGCGCGGCCTTCGCGGATCAGCGCGAGCGTGCCGTCGAGCATCGCGATCGAGCCGCGCGCCACTGCAATGCGCCGCGTCTCGCCCTTGTCGCCGACATCGACCATGTGCGCCTCGCCGGCGGCATCGAAATGTGTGAGTCCGGACATCGCGTCCTCCTTTGAGCGGGCGCCTATCATACCAGCGTGATCCGGCGCGTTTTTCGCCGAAGTCTGCGGTTCGCCGGTCATGGCGCACTTGATACGATAAGCGTGTTCCCGTCATTCAGCCGGTCATGCACCTGAACCGTCCGAGCCGTGCGCTCATCCTCGCGTTGTGCCTGAGTCAGGCCGTGCCGTCCGTCGCCCTCGCGCAGACGGCGGCTTCGCCTGCCGGCGCGAGCGCCGCGCAGCCGCGAGGGGAAACGAGCGCACCCGGCGAGCCGCAGGTCGCGGACGGCGTCTTCGGCGTCTATGGCGGCGCGGAAAGCCGCTTCGCCAACCGGCCCGGCGCGATGGCCGGCCTGCGCGCGCCGCTTTCTTCGGTGCAACTTCCGGACCTCGGCGACGGCTCCGGCGGCACGCTTTCGCCGCAAGCCGAGCGCCGCGTCGGCGAGCGAATGATGCGCGAAGTGCGCTCCGATCCGGACTACCTCGACGACTGGCTGATGCGCGATTACCTCGATTCGATCGCGTCCAAACTGTCCGCCGCCGCAGCCACGCAGTATCTCGGCGGCTATCGGCCCGACTTCGAACTGTTCGCCGTCCGCGATCCGCAGATCAACGCGTTCTCGATGCCCGGCGGTTTCATCGGCGTGAACACGGGGCTCGTGTCCGCGACGCAGACCGAGTCCGAACTGGCGTCGGTCGTCGGGCACGAAATGGGACACGTGCTTCAGCGCCACATCGCGCGCATGCTCGGCACGCAAGAGAAAAGCAGCTATGCGGCGCTTGCCGCGATGCTCGCCGGCCTGCTCGCCGGAGTGATGACGCGCAGCGGCGACCTCGGCATGGGCATCGCGATGGGCGGGCAGGCGTTCGCCGTCGACAATCAACTGCGCTTCTCGCGCGCCGCCGAGCACGAGGCGGATCGCGTCGGCTTCCAGATGCTCGCCGCAGCCGGCTACGATCCCTACGCGATGACCGGGTTCTTCGGCCGGCTCGACCGCGCGGCGATGGCCGATAACGGCGTGCCGGCCTACGCGCGCACGCATCCGCTGACGATCGAGCGCATCGCCGACATGGAGGACCGTGCGCGCCGCGTGCCGTATCGCCAGCCGCGTCAGTCGCCGGAATACGCGTTCGTGCGCGCCCGCGCCCGGGTGCTGCAGGTCAGCTACGCAAGCGACTATCGCGAAGTCGCGAGCCGCCTGAAGTACGAAATCGACGATCAGACGGCGTTCAATCCAGCGGCCAACTGGTATGGCATCGCGCTCGCGCGTTCGCTGATGAGCGATTACGACGCCGCCAACGATGCGCTCGCGAAAGCGCGGCGGCTGTTCGAGGGCGAGCAGGCGAGCGAGGCGGCCGTGGCGATTGAAGCGCGTCGGGAACCGGCGCCGCCGGCGAGTGCGGGCGCCGCTGCCAGCGATGCGATCCCGCAGCAGCGCGAGCGCTTGACGGCGAAAAGCGTAGCCGGAGCGACGTCGCGGACTGCGGGCGTCGACGGTGCGCGAGCATCAACGGCGGCGAACACTGCGCGGGGCGACGTTGCGCCACGTCTTTTCAGCCTTGACGCTGCGAAAGCCGACCGCCCGGCGTCGGCCATCGGCGGAACGGCACAACCCGCGACGTTCCCCAGCCCGCTGTTCAGCAGCAGCGCGCACGGTGCCCTGAGCGCATCGTCCGCATTGCCCGCCGACACGCCCGCATCGCCGGACAGGAACGCCACGCTTCCGGCCGTGCACGTCACGGCGCAAACGTCGCGGCAAACTGCCCGCAGCACGCCAAGCCTCGACGTGCTCGCCGCCGATATCGCGCGTCGCGCGGGCCGGTATGACGACGCGATCCGGCTCGCGGAGATCGCGCAAACGCGCTGGCCCGCCTCGCACGCGGCCATCGACATTCATCTGCAGGCGTTGATCAGCGCACATCGCTATGCGCAAGCGCAGTCGCTCGCGCGCCGGCAGACGCAAGCCGAGCCCGCCCGCGCCGATTGGTGGCTGTATCTCGCGCAGGCGAGTGCGGGTCTCAACGATCCGTTGCGCCAGCACGAAGCGATGGCCGAGAAGTTCGCGCTCGACGGCGCCTGGCCTTCCGCGATCCGCCAGCTAAAGGAAGCACGCGATGTGAAAAGCGCGAGTTTCTACGATCTATCCACGATCTCCGCACGACTGCGCGACTTCGAGACGCGCTACAAGGAGGAGCGCGATCAGGATCAGAAAAGCTGACGCATCAGGGTTTCGACGCCGCACGCGCAGCCGGGCTCGCGATGAAGCCGAAGCGCCGCTCGACGTCCGCGCGTGCGATCGCCTGCAAGGGCAAGTCGACGGCACCGCGCCAGTGGAACACGCCGCCGTGCAAGGCATCATCGACGGATGCGTGGCTCGCGAACAAGTCGAGATCGTGGTCGTGCAGCGCGGCGATGCGCGCCGGCGAAGCACCGTCGGAAAAGAGCAGGCCGCCTGCATCGTCGAGCCATGCGTGCGCCGGCTCGAACGGCGCGCCGGTCTGATCGGTCAGGCGAAGCGCGTCATCCGCAAGCGAAAGCCGCACGATCCACGGCGTATAAGCCAGTTCCACATACACGCGCTGCGGGCCGTTCTGAAAAAACCACTGGCCCTCGGCGTCGCGCTCGTAATTGCGATTGATGAACCCGATCAGCGCCTCATGCCGGATCACGTCGCCGAGCGCGCCGGCGGCCTGCGCCGCATCGTCGCGCATGCGCCACTGGCCACGTCTGTCGAGCATGAGCCAGCCCGTGCAGTGCGGAACGTTGGGCCACTTGGCGAGCGCCTGCTTGACGATTTCATCCATGATTCATCCGCGAGGAAGGAAGTGCTCGAGATATCCGAACACGCGCTGCGAGAGCCAGTCGATGCGTCCGGGAAACGGCCCCGTCATGAAGCCGACGTGCCCGCCGTGGTTTGGCTGATCGAGCGTCACGCATGTCGACACTTCCGCCTGCGACGGCAGCGCCGACTCGGGCAGGAACGGATCGTTGCGCGCATTCAGCACCAGCGCCGGCACTTCGATGTGCTTCAGATGCGCGCGGGTCGTCGCACTCGACCAGTAGTGATCGGTGTCCCGGAAGCCGTGCAGCGGCGCGGTGACGACATTGTCGAATTCATGAAGCGTGCGCGCGGCGAGCACGGCGTGGCGATCGTAAAGGCCGGGATGCTGCGCCAGTTTCGCGAGCGCCTTCTTCTTCAGCGACTTCAGGAAGCTGCGCGTGTAGACCATGCCGAAGCCTTGCGAGATCGCGTGTCCGCCCGCGTGGACATCGAGCGGAGCGGAGATCGCGGCAGCCGCGCTGATGATCGCGGCATCCGTGCCGCGCTCGCATAGCCAGCGCAACAGCACGTTGCCGCCGAGCGAGAC
Organism: Caballeronia sp. RCC_10; assembly: GCF_041360715.1. Lineage (NCBI taxonomy): Bacteria > Pseudomonadati > Pseudomonadota > Betaproteobacteria > Burkholderiales > Burkholderiaceae > Caballeronia > Caballeronia sp. RCC_10. The sequence goes on along the minus strand of NZ_JBFUPT010000001.1, from coordinate 935,404 downwards.
GCCCGCCGCGACGATCGGTCCCGCGTGCCGCTCGCGCAAGCGGCGCAGGATCCAGTCGGCTTCAGCGCTGTCGGCCAGGTGATAGAAGCGCGGCAGCAGGTTGAGCGGCCCGCTGCAACTGCGGAAGTGCGGCACGACGCCATGCCAGCCGCGCGCCTCGGCGGCGGCCATCATCGAGCGGGCGTAGTGAGAATCGGAACTGCCTTCGAGACCGTGAAAGAGCACGAAGAGCGGGGCGGTGGACACGACGTCGCGCGATGCGTGCGCGAGCCAGTCGAGATCGATGAAATCGCCGTCGGGCGTGTCCCATCGCTCGCGCCGATAGCTGACCGCTGGCTTGCGGCCAAAGAGCGCCGGGACGATGGTCTGCGCATGCGCAGTCGGCAGCCAGCGGGGCGCGCTGTATAGCCATTCTTCAATAGGATCGAGGACGCTCGCAGCCACGGCGGGAGCACTATCCACGAACGACGAATCGTGTTGCAACAACGGATCGCGCTTCATGGTCCTCCCCGGCAAACGCCTTCTTCAATACTTCGTGTTTCAGTGCAGCGATCCCTTCCCGTGACGCAGCTTCACGGCGAACTGGCCGGCGGTTTCCATCGGCATCGTGCTCGCGTGGATGTGCGCGATGCGCCATTCGCCGCGCTCGTGGACCATCACGTAGGTCGTGAAGATCATGTGCGGCGCGGCGGTGCCCGCGGGCTGATGCGCTTCCGCAATCGCATACACGACGGTGCCGAGGCTGTCGTACACGCGGATATCAAGCGGCTCGATCGTGACGGGCTGCGCTTCGAGTTGCTTGCCGAGGCCCGCGCGTATGTTTTCGAGGCCATGCAGATGCGTGCCGTCCGCGCAGATGCAGGTGGCGAATTCCTCGTCGATCCAGAGCGACATCACGGCATCGATGCTGTTGTCCGCGACGGCCTGATAGTAGGCGTTGAGCGTGTCGGCGGCGGCTTCGAACAGGCGGGCGAAACGTGGCATGGCGCGTGAGTCTCTGGGTATCGGTGCGGGACGCCATCGAACGGTGGCGCGCCGCATCGGTCATGGTTCAAGGCATGTCCCCGTTCGGGGACATCGCGTGTCCGTGCCCGCGAAAGGGCGGCGCGACGCGTCAACGATGCGCGAGCAGCATGCCGCGCAAATCGGCGAAAACCTGTTCCGCGGACAGTTCGCGAAGGCAGTTCAGATGGCCGAGCGGACACTCGCGGGCAAAGCATGGACTGCAATCAAGATGCAGCCATTGTACCTTTGCGAGGTCGGACAAGGGCGGCGTATGGCGCGGATCGGTCGAGCCGTAAACCGCGACGAGCGGCCGCTTGAGCGCCGCCGCGACGTGCATGAGCCCAGAGTCGTTGGTGACGACCGCGCTCGCCCGCGCGATCAGCGCGCACGCTTCCCCGAGCGATGTCTGCCCGCACAGGTTGCGCACGTTCTGCGCGCGTTCCGCGATGGCCTGCGCGGCGGCCGAATCCTTGTTCGACCCCAGCGCGACGATGCGCGCATACGGGAACGACTGCGCGACGAACTGCGCCAGCGACGCGAAGTGCTCCGGCGGCCAGCGTTTCGCGGGACCATATTCCGCGCCAGGACAGAACACGACGAGCGGCGCGCGGGTATCGAGATTGAAGCGCGCCGAAACGCGCACGGCTTCGTTCGGGTCCGCTTCGAGGCGCGGCACGGGCAAGATCTGCGCGTCGCCCGTCTGCGCTTCGCGGGGCTGCGCGTACTTGTCGACGAACGGCAGCTTCGCGCCCGGCGCATAGGCGAGGGCGGCGTAGTGCACGGTCATCGGCGGACGATCGGTCTTCGGCGGATTCGGGTGGCGCACGTTCAGCAGCCCGTAGCGGCTCTCGCCCTTGTAGCCGATGCGCAGCCGGATGCCCGCCATCCACGGCAGCAGCGCGGATTTCATCGAGTTCGGCAAGACGTAGGCGGCGTCGTAACCGACATCGCGCAAATCGCTCGCGAGCTGCCAGCGGCGCAGCAGCTGCAGCTTGCCGTGGGCGAGGTCGGTGGCGTAGACGGCGTGAATTTCCGGCATGCGCTCGAGCACGGGCGCGACCCACGAGGGCGCGACGGCATCGATCACGATGCGCGGATGCAGCTTCTTCAGAAGCGTAAAGAGCGGCTGCGCCATCAATGCGTCACCGATCCAGTTCGGTGCTATAACCAGCGCACGGCGCATCGTTCGTTATCCGATCTCAAAATAGTGGCGGCTCTCCACGATGATGCGGGAGGCGCGCAAGTCTTGTTAATATGTGGGGCGGCCGGCATCGCACGGCCAGGCGGCGCATCCAGACACGAGCGCGCGGCCCGCCGCGACGGACCGCGCTCGTGACGACGCACGTCAGCGGCCGGTCAATGGCCCTTGATGACTTCGCCGTCCTTCAGCTTGTAGCGCGTGCCGCAATACGGGCAGCGCGCCTCGCCGTGCGACACGTCCAGAAACACGCGCGGATGCGTGCTCCAGCGTTGCATCTTCGGATTCGGGCAGAACGCGGGGATGTCCTTCGCCGACAACTCCACCAGCGGCATTTCCTTCAGGTCGCTCATTGCACTCTCTTTTCAATGTCGTTCGTTGCTCGCGGCAAGCGGGCCGCGCGGCCCGCCGCTGCATCAGACTTTCGCAAGCCAGCTCGCGTATTTCTCGTTCTTCCCGCCGACCACGTCGAAGAATGCGCTTTGTAGCTTTTCCGTGATGGGACCGCGCTTGCCCGAGCCGATGGTGCGGTTGTCGAGCTCGCGGATCGGCGTCACTTCGGCGGCCGTGCCGGTGAAGAACGCTTCGTCGCAGGTATAGACCTCGTCGCGCGTGATGCGTTTCTCGATCACCGGAATGCCGAAGTCGCGCGCCAGCGTGAGCACCGTGTCGCGCGTGATGCCATCGAGGCACGACGACAGGTCCGGCGTGTACAGCTTGCCGTTGTTCACCAGGAAGAAGTTCTCGCCGGAGCCTTCGGACACGTAGCCGTCGACGTCGAGCAGCAGGGCTTCGTCGTAGCCGTCGGTCACGGCTTCCTGGTTCGCGAGGATCGAGTTCACGTACCAGCCCGACGCCTTCGCGCGGACCATCGACACGTTCACGTGATGGCGCGTGAACGACGACGTCTTCACGCGGATGCCCTTCGCCAGGCCGTCTTCGCCGAGGTACGCGCCCCACGGCCACGCGGCGATCGCCACGTGGATGGTGTTGCCCTTCGCGGACACGCCGAGCTTCTCCGAGCCGACCCAGATAATCGGGCGGATGTAGCACGATTCCAGCTTGTTCTCGCGCACGACTTCGAGCTGCGCGGCTTCGAGCGTGGCGTGATCGAACGGAACGTCCATCTGGAAGATCTTCGCCGAGTTGAGCAGACGCTTGGTGTGCTCCTGCAGGCGGAAGATGGCCGTGCCGCTCGCGGTTTTGTATGCGCGGACGCCCTCGAACACGCCCATGCCGTAGTGCAGCGTGTGGGTCAGAACGTGGATGTTGGCGTCTCGCCAGTCGATGAGCTTGCCATCCATCCAGATCTTGCCGTCGCGGTCGGCCATTGACATACGCTTCTCCTAGCTGTCTCGTTCAGTGATTTCGATGGAACCGTGTCCGCCGCTCAAGCGCCGGTTATTAGCCGGTCGACTGCTGATTGCCTGCTGTTTGTCTGTAGAAGCATGCAAGACGCAGGCTCGGCGCAAAGGCGGTGAAAGACCGCCATTTTAGCGTCTTTTGACAATTGGACCGAGCTAAAAGCGCCTTTCGCGCCGCTATACTTTGCCTTTCACCGCGAACGTGAATTGCAGCTTCGATCTTTTCGCTTCTTCTTTCGGATCGTCGCGCAGCTCATCGGGGACAGGCGGTGGCTCGCTGTATCCGCTTCACCTCGCTTTACGTTTTCCGCGCGCTTTGTGTTGCAGCCGCATCGGGCGGCGCCTCGCCGTGCATCTGCGCGCATCGGCATCGCAATAATCTGGCCTCGCATCCGTCCATGCTCGACCGCCTGTCCCACACGAATCGCCGTGCATTTCTCGAAGGTGTCCGCACCTTCTCTCCCGCCATTCTCGCCACGTTTTCGTGGGGCCTCGTCACCGGCGTCGCGATGAGCAAGTCGGTGCTCACGCTGCCGCAGGCGCTCGGCATGTCCTTCGCGGTCTACGCGGGATCGTCCCAGCTCGCGGCGCTGCCGCTTTTCGCCGCGAAGCTGCCGCTCTGGACGCTGCTGCTGACCGCCGCGATGGTGAACCTGCGCTTCGTCATTTTCAGCGCCGGGCTCGCGCCGCACTTCTCGCATCTGCCGATGTGGCGCCGCGTGCTGATCGGTTACTTCAACGGCGACATCATCTATCTGATGTTTTCGAAGCGGAACTTCGCGCCGGCCGACCGGGCCGGGAAGGAAGCGTTCTTCTGGGGACTCGCGCTCGTGTGCTGGTTGTGGTGGCAGGTCTCGTCGGTCATCGGCATCCTGCTCGCGAGCCTGATACCGGCCAACTGGGGACTGGAGCTGGCGGGCACGCTCGCGCTGATTCCGCTGATCGTTTCGGCCATCGCGACGCGCTCCACGCTCGCCGCCGTGGCCGTCGCGAGCGTCGTGGCGCTGCTCGCGTTCGATCTGCCGTATCGCCTGAGCCTGCCGCTCGCGGTGCTCGCCGCGCTGCTGGCCGGCACGCTCGCCGATGTCATCGCGGACCGCTCGAGGCCGGCGGCGTTGCCCGCGGCGGCCGCCGAAGCGCCACCCGCATCCGACGCTGAATCCGACACCATGAGGCGCGCGCAATGACCCCGCTGCAGACCTGGCTGGCGATTCTCGGCATGGGCCTCGTCACGGCGGCGACGCGCGCATTCTTTTTGTTCGGTGGCGAGCGCACGGTGCTGCCGCCGCGCGTCCAGCGCGTGCTGCGATACGCGCCAGCGGCCGCGCTCGCGGCCGTCGTCGTGCCGGGCGTGCTGGAAACGCCCGCTGGCCTTTCCGTCGCGCTGTCGAATCACGCGATGTGGGCCTCGCTCGCCGGACTCGCGTATTACTTGTGGCGGCGCGGCATGATGGGCACGATCGCCGTCGGCATGATCGCTTTCACGCTGCTGAGGCTCGTCGCATGAGCCGCCGAGAACCGCTGCCTGCCATCGACGGATGCGCCAAATACGCATCATCAAGCATTGCGGCTAGAGCAGACGGGCCATTCAGTTAAAATGACGGTCTTTCCTGTCGCAGAGCGAGGTCGAAAGTGAGTCCGGCAGTCACCGCGCAACGGTTGTGCAGCTCGCCGCCTCCGGCAGAATCGCCGCAGCCGTGCGTCCGCGCCAACCCGGCGCACACGCGTTGCGGTCCGCCGTCCGACTCGTTCCCTCCGCATTCCAGCCGCGCGCTCATATCACTTGCGCGGCCTTCGCCCCCAGATTGATCCACGCGCGGGGCGCACCTTTCCAGTCCCCCGCCGCATGTCCCCGAAGCAGCCGCATCCAGCCGCTTCTTCGCCCGAACCGCTTTTCTGACTAACGTTGACTCCCATGACGAAAGTACTGCGTTTCACCGATCTGATCGCCGAAGGCAAAGTCTCTGGCAAGCGTGTATTCATCCGCGCGGACCTCAACGTGCCGCAGGACGACGCCGGCAACATCACCGAAGACACGCGCGTGCGCGCCTCCGTCCCGGCGATCAAGGCCGCGCTCGAAGCGGGCGCCGCCGTGATGGTTACTTCCCATCTGGGCCGCCCGACCGAAGGCCAGTTCAAGCCGGAAGATTCGCTCGCCCCGGTCGCGAAGCGCCTCTCGGAACTGCTGGGCCGCGATGTTCCGCTCGTCGCGAACTGGGTCGATGGCGTCGAGGTGCAGCCGGGCAATGTCGTGCTGCTCGAAAACTGCCGTTGCAACAAGGGCGAGAAGAAGAACGACGACGGCCTCGCGCAAAAGCTCGCGAAGCTGTGCGACATCTACGTGAACGACGCGTTCGGCACCGCGCATCGCGCCGAGGCGACCACGCACGGCATCGCGAAGTACGCGAGCGTCGCGTGCGCCGGGCCGCTGCTCGCCGCCGAACTCGACGCGCTCGGCAAGGCGCTCGGCAACCCGAAGCGTCCGCTCGTCGCGATCGTCGCCGGGTCGAAGGTGTCGACCAAGCTGACCATTCTGAAATCGCTGGCGGAGAAGGTGGATCAACTGATCGTCGGCGGCGGAATTGCCAACACGTTCATGCTCGCGTCGGGCCTGAAGATCGGCAAGTCGCTGGCGGAAGCGGACCTCGTCGGCGAGGCGAAGGAAATCATCGAGCAGGCGCGCGCGCGTGGCGCTTCCGTGCCGATCCCGAGCGATGTGGTGACCGCGAAGGAATTCGCCGCGACCGCGAAGGCGGAAACGAAGCCCGTCGCCGATGTCGCCGACGACGACCTGATCCTCGACATCGGCCCGGACACCGCCAACGCGCTCGCCGCGCAACTGGCGACTGCCGGCACCATCGTATGGAACGGCCCGGTCGGCGTGTTCGAGTTCGACCAGTTCGGCAACGGCACGAAGACGCTTGCGCAGGCAATCGCGAATTCGTCGGCGTTCTCGATCGCGGGCGGCGGCGACACGCTCGCGGCCATCGCTAAGTACGACATTCACGACAAGGTCAGCTACATCTCGACCGGCGGCGGCGCGTTCCTCGAATTCCTCGAAGGCAAGACGCTGCCCGCGGTGGAAGTGCTTCAGTCCCGCGCCGGGGCTTGAGGCGTTGGCCGCCCGAAACGATCCGGCGAAAGCAGGCAAGCAGGGCGCGCAAGCAGCCGGCGGCGCGCAAGCAGATGAAGTCAGGGACGTGATCGCGGGCGGCGCATCGGGCGATGCGCTCGATGCCGCGGCCGAAGCGGCGCTGGTCATCGCGGAGGCGGCCCGGACGGACGGGCCGTCCGCCGACGAAAGCCAGGGCCAGCAACAGAACGAGCGTCAGGACGAAGGCGAAGGCGAGGCCGCATTGCCGGCGCCGCCTGTCGTCATCATCGGCGGCGTGGCCACGCAGGCCGAGAAAGAAATCGATAAAGCGACGCCGGCACTGACCGGCGCGCGCGCGCAAGCGGTGAGCAACACGTCACCGTTGGCGCAACGTGCTCGCAGCGTTGTCACGGGCGATCCCACTGAGACGAGGAATTCCATGCATCGCGCCACCAAGATTGTTGCCACCATCGGCCCGGCTTCGAGCAACCCCGGCATCCTGCTTCAGATGATGCAGGCGGGGCTCGACGTCGTTCGCTTCAACTTCTCGCACGGCACCGCCGACGATCATCGCCAGCGCGCCGAGTGGGTGCGGGAGGCGGCGCGTCAGGTGGGCCGCGAGGTCGCGATCATGGCGGACCTGCAAGGTCCGAAGATCCGCGTCGGCAAGTTCGAAAACAACAAGACGATGCTCGTTGCGGGCAATCCGTTCGTCCTCGATGCCAATTGCGAGCTCGGCAACAACGAGCGCGTCGGCCTCGATTACAAGGATCTGCCGCGCGACCTGCGCGCGGGCGACACGCTGCTGCTCAACGACGGCCTCATCGTCCTCGACGTGACGCGCGTGATTGGCGAGGAGATTCATACGACCGTGAAGGTCGGCGGCGAACTGTCGAACAACAAGGGCATCAACCGGCAGGGCGGCGGGCTGACCGCGCCCGCGCTGACCGAGAAGGACATGGAGGACATCAAGACGGCGATGTCGCTCGGCGCGGATTTCGTCGCGGTTTCCTTCCCGAAGAACGCGACGGACATGGAAATGGCGCGGCAACTCGCGAACATCGCGGGCGCGCCTTACGGCATCAAGCCGAAGATGATCGCGAAGATCGAGCGTGCCGAAGCCATTCCGGCGCTGCAAGGCATCCTCGACGCGTCCGACGGCATCATGGTCGCGCGCGGCGATCTCGCGGTGGAAGTCGGCAACGCGGCGGTGCCGGCGCTGCAAAAACGCATGATCCGCATGGCGCGCGAGTCGAACAAGCTCGTGATCACCGCGACGCAGATGATGGAATCGATGATCCACGCGCCCGTGCCGACGCGCGCGGAAGTATCGGACGTCGCGAACGCCGTGCTCGACGGCACCGACGCCGTGATGCTCTCCGCCGAGACGGCCGCGGGCAAATATCCGGTCACGACCATCGAGACGATGGCCGCCGTGTGCGTCGAAGCGGAGAAGTCCGAAGAGTCGCAACTGGACCGCGACTTCCTCGACCGGACGTTCACGCGCATCGACCAGTCCATTGCGATGGGCGCGCTGTTCACGGCGTATCACCTCGGCGCGAAGGCCGTCGTGGCGCTGACCGAGTCCGGCTCGACCGCGCTGTGGATGTCGCGCCACTGGTCGCACGTTCCGATCTTCGCGCTGACGCCGCGCGTGGGCAGCGAACGCACGATGTCGCTGTATCGGAACGTCACGCCGCTGCATCTCGACACCAACATGGACCGCGACACCGCGCTCAATCAGGCGCTCGAAGTGGTCGTGTCGAAAGGCTATGCGGCGCGCGGCGATATGGTCGTGCTCACCGTCGGCGAACCGATGGGGCAGGCGGGCGGCACGAACACGCTGAAGATCGTGCGCGTCGGCGATCATTTCTGACGGCCCCGCGTAATTTCGGGAACGATGCGCGGTCAAGCGCCGCGCGGTTTCACCTGTATTGCAAAGCGCGCAAGACGACGCATGGCGGCTCGCCCCGCCTGCGTCCGTCGCTGCCAGCCATAGGCCGAAAAACTGCCCCAGAGCAGAATCGTGCGCGCCGGATTTTCGTTTCACATCATGGAGTTCCACAATGCCTCTCGTATCAATGCGTCAATTGCTGGATCACGCGGCCGAACACGGCTACGGCCTCCCGGCATTCAACGTGAACAACCTCGAACAGGTGCAGGCGATCATGTCGGCCGCGAACGAAGTCAACGCGCCGGTGATCATGCAGGCGTCGGCTGGCGCCCGTAAGTACGCAGGCGAAGCGTTCCTGCGGCATCTGATCGAAGCGGCGGTCGAGTCGTATCCGCATATTCCGGTCGTGATGCATCAGGATCACGGCCAGTCGCCGGCGGTGTGCATGGCCGCGATCCGCTCGGGCTTCACCAGCGTGATGATGGACGGCTCGCTCGAAGCCGACGGCAAGACCGTCGCGTCCTACGAGTACAACGTCGAGGTGTCGCGCAAGGTGGTCGAGTTCTCGCATTCGATCGGCGTGACCGTCGAAGCTGAGCTGGGCGTGCTCGGCTCGCTCGAGACGATGAAGGGCGACAAGGAAGACGGCCACGGCGCCGAAGGCACGATGACGCGCGAACAGTTGCTGACGGACGTGGAGCAGGCCGCCGACTTCGTCAAGCTCACGCAATGTGACGCGCTCGCGATCGCCATCGGCACGTCGCACGGTGCGTACAAGTTCTCGAAGAAGCCGACCGGCGATATCCTCGCGATCGACCGCATCAAGGAAATCCACCAGCGCATTCCGAACACGCACCTCGTGATGCACGGTTCGTCGTCGGTGCCGCAGGAGTTGCTGGCGGAAATCCGCGAATTCGGCGGCGACATGAAGGAAACCTACGGCGTGCCGGTCGAAGAGATTCAGGAAGGCATCAAGCACGGCGTGCGCAAGGTGAACATCGACACCGATCTGCGTCTCGCGATTACCGGCGCGATCCGCCGCTATCTGTTCGAAAATCCGTCGAAGTTCGATCCGCGCGACTATCTGAAGCCCGCGCGCGAAGCCGCGAAGGAAATCTGCCGTCAGCGTTACATGCAGTTCGGCTGCGAAGGCCAGGCGGGCAAGATCAAGCCGATTTCGCTCGACAAGATCGCCGAGAAGTACAAGTCCGGCGAGCTTGCGCAGATCGTGAAGTGACAGCGGGTCGAAGCCTCGCGCTGTTTGTAAAGTAAAATCAACGGGTTCCGGCGACGGGACCCGTTCGCATTTCCCGTTTGCCCCATCAGTCGCCGCTCGCACAGCAAGCGGCGACTCACTTTTTTTACGCCTCTTCGGTACATGACGATGTCCACGCTCTACGAATCCACGATCAAATCGCTGCCGCTGCTCGGCCGTGGCAAGGTCCGCGACAACTACGCCGTCGGTCAGGACAAGCTCCTCATCGTGACGACCGACCGCCTTTCTGCATTCGACGTCGTCATGGGCGAGCCGATCCCGAACAAGGGCCGCGTGCTGAACCAGATGGCCGATTTCTGGTTCGAGAAGCTCGGCCACATCGTGCCGAACCACAATACGGGCATCGATCCCGCGAGCGTCGTCGCTGAAGACGAAGTGGAGCAGGTGAAGGGCCGCGCGGTCGTCGTGAAGCGCCTGGAACCGATTCTCGTGGAAGCCGTGGTGCGCGGTTATCTCGCGGGCAGCGGCTGGAAGGACTATCAGGCGACGGGCGCGGTGTGCGGCGTGCAGCTTCCGCCGGGCCTTCAGAACGCTGAAAAGCTCCCCGAGCCGATTTTCACGCCGGCGGCCAAGGCCGAAATGGGGCATCACGACGAAAACATCACCTACGATGACATGGAGCGCCGCATCGGCACCGAGCTGTCGGCGACGATCAAGCGCATCTCCATCCAGTTGTACAAGGAAGCGGCCGAGTACGCGGCGACGCGCGGCATCATCATCGCGGATACGAAGTTCGAGTTCGGTCTCGACAACAAGGGCGAGCTGTATCTGATGGACGAAGTGCTCACCGCCGATTCGTCGCGTTTCTGGCCCGCTGATGGCTATCAGGTCGGCACCAATCCGCCGTCCTTCGACAAGCAGTTCGTGCGCGACTGGCTGGAAACGCAGCCGTGGAAGAAGGAGCCGCCCGCGCCGAAGCTGCCTGACGATGTGATCGCGAAGACATCGGAGAAGTATCAGGAAGCGCTGCAACGCCTCACGGGGCAGACGCTCGCGTAAGCGTCATTCGATCAAGAGCCAAGGAACGTAGCGATATGAGTGAAGTGCAGACCGGAGCGCATGCGCACGACGCGCCGCTCGTCGGCGTGCTGATGGGTTCCAGTTCCGACTGGGACGTGATGAAGAACGCGGTGGCGATTCTCCAGGAATTCGGCGTGCCGTATGAGGCGAAGGTCGTGTCCGCGCACCGCATGCCCGACGAGATGTTCGACTACGCCGAGCGCGCCCGTGAACGCGGCGTGCGGGCGATCATCGCCGGTGCGGGCGGCGCGGCGCATCTGCCGGGCATGCTCGCGGCGAAGACCACGGTGCCCGTGCTCGGCGTGCCGGTGGCGAGCAAGTACCTGAAGGGCGTCGATTCGCTGCATTCGATCGTGCAGATGCCGAAGGGCGTGCCCGTCGCGACATTCGCAATCGGCGAGGCGGGCGCGGCCAACGCGGCGCTGTTCGCGGTATCGATTCTGAGCGTCACCGATTCCCGTTATGCCGAAGCGCTCGCCGCTTTTCGCGTGAAGCAGAACCAGGCCGCGCGGGACATGGCGCTGCCGCCGCTCTGATCTTTTGCCCTGACATGAACCCACAATCCTCCCCCAACTCTCCGATTCTGCCGGGCGCCTGGCTAGGCATGGTCGGCGGCGGCCAGCTTGGCCGCATGTTCTGCTTCGCCGCGCAATCGATGGGCTATCGCGTCGCCGTGCTGGATCCCGACGAGACGAGTCCGGCGGGCGCGGTCGCGGATCGCCACATCCGCGCCGCCTACGACGACCGCGCCGCGCTGACCGAACTCGGCCGCCTGTGCGCGGCGGTGTCGACGGAATTCGAGAACGTCCCGGCCGCGAGCCTCGAAACGCTTGCGAGCTACACGTTCGTCAGTCCCGCAGCGAGTTGCGTGGCGATTGCGCAGGATCGCGTCGCGGAGAAGCGCTTCATCGCGCAGGCAGGCGTGCCGGTCGCGCCGCATGTGGTGATCGAATCGCCCGAGGCGCTCGACGCCCTCGCCGACGAGGACATCGCCGCCGTGCTGCCGGGCATCCTCAAGACCGCGCGGCTCGGCTACGACGGCAAAGGCCAGATGAGCGTGCGCAACGCGCAGGAAGTCCGCACCGCGTATGCGTCGCTGTCGGGCGTGCCGTGCGTACTCGAAAAGCGCATGCCGCTCAAGTACGAAGTGTCGGTGCTGATCGCGCGCGGCGGCGACGGCAAGTCGGCCGTGTTCCCGCTTGCGCAGAACACGCACGTCAACGGCATTCTGGCGAAGACGATCGTTCCCGCGCCGGACGCGTCCGCCGCGCTGGTCGCGCAGGCACAGGATGCGGCGCTGACGATTGCCGCGAAGCTCGGCTATGTCGGCGTGCTGTGCGTCGAGTTTTTCGTGCTGGAAGACGGCTCGCTGATCGCCAATGAAATGGCGCCGCGTCCGCACAATTCCGGCCACTATACGGTCGATGCCTGCGCCACCAGCCAGTTCGAGCAGCAAGTCCGCACGATGACCGGCATGCCGCTCGGCGACACGCGCCAGCATTCGCCGGCCGCGATGCTGAACCTGCTCGGCGATATCTGGTTCGACGGCGAGAAGAAGGACAAGGCGCGCGCACCGGCGTGGATCGACGTCGCGGCGATGCCGGCGGCGCGGCTGCATCTGTATGGCAAGGAGGAAGCGCGTCCGGGCCGCAAGATGGGGCACATCAATTTCACGGCGGCGACGCTGGAAGAAGCCCGCACGGCGGCGCGCGACTGTGCGCGAATGCTGCATATTCCGCTGGACTGAGTTTTGAAGCAGCACAAGCAATGACCATCATCTATCCGAGCGCCGCGCAGATCGACGAGGCCGCGGCCTTGCTCGATGCGGGCGAACTCGTCGCGTTCCCGACCGAGACGGTCTACGGTCTCGGCGGCGACGCCGAGAATCCCGAAGCCATCGCGCGTATCTATGCGGCGAAGGGACGGCCGGCGAATCATCCGGTGATCGTGCACCTCGCGCCGGAGGCCGATCCGGGCTACTGGGTCCGCGAGCTGCCCGCCGATGCGCAGAAACTCATCGACGCGTTCTGGCCGGGGCCGCTCACGCTCATCCTGAAGCGCGCATCGCATATTCCGGCGGCGGTGAGCGGCGGGCAGGATTCGGTGGGCATTCGGTGTCCTTCGCATCCGGTTGCGCAGCGTTTGCTGTCGGCGTTTCACGCGCGGCGTGCTGGCACGGGCAGGCAGGGCGGCGTGGCGGGGCCATCGGCGAACCGGTTCGGGCACGTCAGTCCGACGACCGCGCAACATGTCCGCGATGAATTCGGCGGCGCGGTTCATGTGCTCGATGGCGGGGCGGCGGACGTGGGTATCGAATCGACGATTCTGGATCTGTCGCGCGGCTTTCCGGCATTGCTGAGGCCGGGGCATGTGAGTCCGCAAGCGATCGCCGATGTGATTGGCGAAGCGCCGCGTCTGCCCGATGGCAGCGATGCGACCGCGCCGCGTGCATCGGGTACGCTGAAGGCGCATTACGCGCCGAGGACGCCGCTCGCGCTGCTGCCGTTTGCGTCGATCGAGCCGATGCTGGCGGCGTTTCAGCCGGCGGATGGAAGGAAGGTTGCGCTGGTGGCGCGGGCGTCGAGCGCGGGCGCGTGGGCGCGCGCGCCGCACGTGCATTTCATCGCCGCGCCGGAAGATCCGCAAAGTTATGCGCGGGCGCTGTATGGCTTGCTGCGCGCGCTGGATCGGGCGGATGTCGAGCGCATCTTCGTGGAGAAGTTGCCGGAGTCGATCGAGTGGATCGCGGTGAACGACCGGTTGGGAAGGGCGGCGGCGGCGTTCGAGGGGGAGTGAATGGTGGTCGGGCCGACGAGCTCAACCGCATTAGCCGCCCGAATCGCGACCTCTTCGATATTGCAAATGGCGTCGCGCTATGGACGACGCCAGGAAATGCAGTCTTGCCCCGCTCATAGCGCGAGTCATGCATAAACGGTAAAGCCCCGCATAACGCGGGGCCACCGAAAACCTTATTTGCCCAACCCCGCCGCCGCGATCTTCTGCTCCGCCGTCTGCGCATAAAGCGCATGCAGATGCGTCGTCGGATGCACGGTATCCGCGTACATATACGTCTGGTCTGCGTCCGGCGTCGTGCGCGTCTGCGGCGAGCAGAAAAGCGACGTCGCGAAATCGCTCGGATTCGGCTCGCCGTAAGCCTTCGCCGCCGCGGCCATCGCCTGCAGATTGCAGCCCGTGCCCGTGTTCGACACCGCGAAACCGTATTGCTGATAGTTCGCCGTGATGTTGGCAAGCGGTCCGACGATATCCAGGAAGATCACCTTCGACATCAGCCCCGTCTTCGTCAGCGCGGCGGCGAGCGCCTGATTGAAACCGAGCGATGCCTGCGACAGCAGCGCCCGCGTCGTCGCGTTGCTCATCATGCCCTGCGGCGTCGCGCCGATGTCCGGCACATTCGACACGAGCACGTGCGTCGCGCCGCCCTGCACGATCTTGCCGACGATACCCGCCAGATCGATCGCCGCCTGCCCGATCGCCGCCGTCGCCTGCGCCGGCGTCATCTGTCCCGCCTGAACCGCGGTCAGGTTGTACAGGATGTCGTTCGCGCCGCCGTTGACGATGACCAGTTGCCCGGCATTGAAGCTGCCATGCGACGTCAGATAGTTCGTGACCTGCGTCGCGACCGGCACCGTCAGCGCGCCCGCGTAGTTCGCCGGGTCCGTGCCGCGATGGCCGATGCCCACCGGATTCGTCACGCGCGAGCCGCCCTGCGCGTAGCCGAAGCCCGCCTGCGTCGCCGGCGGCGTGCCGAAGCCGCCGGTCATCGCCGGCGTGAGGGTGTCGCCGTAATACTGGGCGACGTCCTGCACCCACACCTGGCCAGGGTTCGTCGTGAAGCGTCCGCCGCCGAAGTTCGCCGCCGCGACCGGCGTGTAGGTGCCGACGTCCGACAGGCTGTCGCCGAACGATACGACCTGCAGCTTGATCCCGCCGGCCGGCGTCGAGTTGTTGTCGTCTGAACCGCCGCCGCACGAGGCGAGCAGGGCGAGTGCCGCGCTCGCGGTGGCGATGCGGGCGTAGCGCGCCAGGGCGGCGCGCGTGGAACGATGCTTCTTCATGGACCTCGTCTCCGTTCTTCGGTTTTGTACTTGTCTCGCGGCGCTTGCATGTGCCGCTCGTGCTGCTGCATCGGATTGTGCCGCAAGCAGGGCGGATGTCGAGCGATGCCATTCATCTCGCCCCGCCGCGTCTTAGAGCGTACACGCCGCGCGCGCCTCATCGCGCGTGACTTCGTAGAACAATTCTTCGGTCGCCGGTCCGCGAGTGAGCGGACCACGCGGGTTTCACCCGACTGACAGCCCGCCCGCGCCGAGGTCCATCGCGCGCATTACTCGTCGGCGGCCGCCTTGCCCGGGCCTTCGTAGACCCATTCCAGCAGCGCGTCGTGGGCGGCGCGGGCCGCTTCCGCGCGGGGATCGTTGATGAAGCTGACGACCACGTAGCTTTGCCCATCCGCCGCGCCGACATAGCCGGCGATCGCGCGCACGTCGCGCAACGTGCCGGTCTTGATGTGCGCGTTGCCGCCTGCGCCCGCGTTCGCGAGCCGGTTGCGCATGGTTCCGTCGACGCCCGCGATAGGCAGCGATTCGACGAACACCTGCGCGACCGGACTCGCGTTCGCCGCCTGCAAGAGGTCCGCGAGCGATGAGGCCGCGATGGTCTCGTCGCGCGACAGGCCCGAGCCGTTGTCGAGCGCGAGGCCGTTCGTCGGCAGGGCGCTGCGGCGCAGGAACGTCTGAATGGCCTGCGCGGATTTCGCGGTCGTCGCGGGCGGCTTCAGTTGCGCCGCGCCGACCGTGAGGAAGAGATTGCGCGCCATCACGTTGTTGCTGTACTTGTTGATGTCGCGAACGATGTCCGACAGCACCGGGCTGCGATGCGTGCCGACGAGCCGCGCGCTCGAAGGCGTCGGGCCCTCGCGCGTCGCGCCCTGGAACGTGCCGCCCGCCTGCTTCCACAACGCGAGAAAGCCGCCGGCGAAGAACGTCGAGTGATCGAGGGCCGCGACGTTGATCGTGCGCGAGCCGCAGCGCAACGGATAGTCGCCGATGAACGATGCCTGCACGAAGCCGCCCTGCGTCTGCGCCACGCTCGGCGACGCCGCAGGCAGCGTTCCCGCGCACGCGCCGCGCGTCACGCGCAGTTCGTTGTCGATTTGCAGTTGCGCGAGTTGCGGCAGCACGTCGATGGAGACCTGGCCGTCGGCATTCGGCGTCAGCGTGAACGACAGCGACTTGAACGCGTAAAGCAGCGGATCGGGGCCGACGTTGTAGGGCGCGGCATCGTCGTTGTCGAAGGCGGGGAGATCGCGCGTGGAGGCGTCGAAGTAGCGCTTGTCGAGCACGAGCGCGCCGTCGATGCCGGTAATGCCGCTCTTGCGAATCTGGCTGACGAGGTCGATCAGTTCTTCGGGCACGAGCTTCGGGTCGCCGGTGCCCTGGATATAGAGATTGCCGTGCAGGACGCCTTGTGTATCGACGTCGCCGTCCGCGTAGGCGGTGGTCTTCCACCGATAGTCCGGGCCGAGCATCGAGAGCGCCGAGTACGTCGTGACGAGCTTCATCGTCGATGCGGGGAGCATCGGCCTGTCGGCGTTGATGGCGACGAGCGGCGTAGCCCCGCCGATGCGCTGCACGACCACGCTCATCGACGAAAGCGGCACGTGCGCCCGCGCGAGCGCGCTCATCACGGATGCGGGCAGCGGACCGGCGGGCGCCGCGATGCGAGCGGCTTTCTTCGCGCCCTTGGCCTTCGCTCCGCCGATCGCTGCGCGCTCCGGCGCATGCCTTTGCGATTCGGACTTCGTGCCGCCGCGCGCCTCGACATCGGGTGAATGGGACAACGCTGCGCAGGCGAGCGCCGTGGCGAGCGCGAACGTCGACAGACGCGCGGAAAACGAACCGAAAAGCGGATAAAAAAACGGCATACGAGCTTGCGTTCTTGGAGTGTTATGGGGACGGCGCCGCGATCGAAGTGCCGGGGCCCGCCCGGGCGAAGCGGGTATTGTAGACAAGCCGGCTTGCGGAATTCGTACGGACGTGCCGCCGTGCGTGAGCGGCGGTTAAGTCACGCTTAAGCCTGCCGCCGGGCCGCGCGGCTAGAATGGACCGAATCCCTACTTACAGACGATGTCATGCGTATCCTGCTAGTCGAAGATGACCGGATGATCGCCGAGGGCGTGCGCAAGGCGCTGCGGGCGGACGGCTTCGCGGTCGACTGGGTGCAGGACGGCGAGGCGGCGCTCACGGCCGTCGCCGGCGAGGCCTACGATCTGATGCTGCTCGACCTTGGCCTGCCGAAGCGCGACGGCCTCGACGTGCTGAAGACGCTGCGCGCCCGCGCGAATTCTTTGCCGGTGCTGGTCGTCACTGCGCGCGATGCGATCGCGGATCGCGTGAAGGGTCTCGATGCCGGCGCGGACGATTACCTCGTCAAGCCCTTCGATCTCGACGAACTCGGCGCCCGCATGCGCGCGCTGATTCGCCGGCATGCGGGACGCGGCGAATCGCTCGTGCGGCACGGCAATCTCACGCTCGATCCGGTCGGTCATCAAGTGACGCTCGCAGGCGCGCCCGTTGCCTTGTCGGCGCGCGAGTTCGCGTTGCTCGAAGCGCTGATGGCGCGGCCCGGCGCGGTGCTCTCGAAGAGCCAGCTCGAAGAGAAGATTTACGGCTGGGGCGAGGAGATCGGCAGCAACACGGTCGAGGTGTATATCCATTCGCTCAGAAAGAAGCTCGGCGCCGATCTGATCCGCAACGTGCGCGGTCTCGGCTACATGGTCGCGAAGGACGCCTGATGCGGTCGATTCGCCGCCAACTGCTCATCTGGCTGCTTGCGCTCGTGATCGTCGGCGTCGGGTTCGCCGGATGGCTGATCTACCGGCAGGCGCTCGCCGAAGCCAACGAGCTTTTCGATTACCAGCTTCAGCAGATCGCGGCGGCGCTGCCGTCGGAGCCGTTCTCGTCGGTGCTGACATCGCGCAGCGAAAGTGATGAAGGCGTCGTCATCCAGATATGGAATCGCAACGGCGTGCTGATGTACTACTCGCATCCGCGCGTGCCGCTCGCGCCGCATGCCGAGCTTGGCTTCTCCACCGAAATGACCGCACGCGGCGAATGGCGCGTGTATAGCGCGATCGTCGGCGATAACGTCGTGCAGCTCGCGCAGCCGCTGTCGATACGCAATCGCGTCGCGGCCGGCGTCGCGTGGCGCACGCTGTGGCCGCTCGTGCTGCTGTTGCCGCTGCTCGGCCTCGCGATATGGATCATCGTCGGGCAAGGGCTCGCGCCGTTGCAGCGCGTGACGCGCGCGCTCGACACGCGTCATCCCGAGGCGCTCGATCCGCTCTCGGATCAACGCTTGCCGCAGGAAGTGCGGCCGCTCGTGCGGGCGCTCAATGCGCTGCTGTCGCGGCTGTCGACTGCGCTCGATACCCAGAAAGCCTTCGTCGCCGATGCCGCGCATGAACTGCGCACGCCGCTCGCCGCGGTGAAGATTCAGGCGCAGCTCGTCGCGCGCGCCGAGGACGACGCGACGCGGCGCGAAGCGCTCGCGGACCTGAACGAAGGCATCGCGCGCGCGACGCGGCTTGCGGA
Organism: Caballeronia sp. RCC_10; assembly: GCF_041360715.1. Taxonomy (NCBI): domain Bacteria; kingdom Pseudomonadati; phylum Pseudomonadota; class Betaproteobacteria; order Burkholderiales; family Burkholderiaceae; genus Caballeronia; species Caballeronia sp. RCC_10. Next base: position 916,940 of record NZ_JBFUPT010000001.1, on the reverse strand, counting down.
GCAACTGCTCGCGCTGGCGCGTTCCGAGCCCGATGGCAAGGCCGTCGCGAAGGCCGTCGATTTGCGCGCGCTGCTCGACGACTGCGTCCGTGCGTACGTGCTGGTCGCCGAGGAGCGCGGCGTCGATCTGGGCATCGAGGCGAGCGAGCCGGCGACGGTCGTCGGCGATCCGGACTCGCTGCGCGTGATGTTCAACAACCTGATCGACAACGCGACCAAATACACGCCGAGGGGCGGGCGCGTGGATGTCTGCCTCAAAGTGCGCGACGGTCGGCCCATCGTCGAAATCGCCGATACGGGGCCGGGCATTCCCGCCGATGAACGCGAGCGCGTGTTCGACCGGTTTTATCGCGTGGGGCAAAGTGCGAATCGGGCGCGTACGGATGTCGCGGGAAGCGGGCTCGGGCTCGCGATCGTCAGGCGCATCGCGGATCAACATCGGGCGAGCGTCGAGTTGGCGGAGTCGGCGGCGGGCGGGTTGAAGGTCATCGTGCGGCTTTGATCGCTTGCCACGAAATAGTTTGGAATGCTTGGCAAAGCGCAGCTTGATCGACTTGTTGCTGCTGAAAAGCTTTTTTAGCTCGCCGATTAATGATGCTGATCCTCTATTCTCGTTCAGAACAAAACAAAAACCTCGTTTCGCTAATGAAATTAGGAAATCTCTACTTCGCTCGATGAGCATTACTGATTAGTCTGCACCGTTCTTTTGTTAACTCTGTGAGGAGACGGTGCAATGAAGCGTGCAGGGCATGGACACGGCGATGTTTGCCGGAAGAATGTTGGAACGATGGTGGCGTATCGCATGAAAGTGGTGGCCGCGGCGGTCGCGATGATGATGGGGAGCACGGCGGCGATGGCTGCGGGGCAACTGGTCCTCTGCAACGGGGCCTCGGGACTGAGTACCGTTGTTCAGAATGGCGGTCTTAATCCCGGTGTTGCTCCGGCAAACGGGTGCACCAATGACGGCAGGGACTTCGCGCTAATTTCGGACGACAATGGAACCGCGCCGGATTACATAAAGCTCGGCAGCGGCACTGTCGAGATCATGGCGGCAGACCGAATCTCGATGCTGACGCGCGTGGACATGAACGGCAGCGGCATCATGAATCTGGCAGACGGTGCTGTCTCGTCAGCCAGCAAGGAAGCCATCAACGGCTCACAACTCTTTTCGCTCGCAAGCTCGACAGCGAACGCGCTCGGCGGCGGGGCAGCCGTCAACAGCAACGGCACCTGGTCATCTCCGACCTATAACATCGGCGGCCAGCAGTTCCATAACGTCGGCGACGCGCTGTCGAACCTCGATAGCCGCATCGTGCAGAGCAGCGGCGCAGCGCTAGTTAAGCAGGACCCGGCGACGCACAACATTACCGTGGCAAAGGACACCGACGGCACCGTCGTCGATGTGACCGGCACGCAAGGCGCACGTCAGGTGACGGGTGTCGGGGCAGGCGCGCTTGCCGCGTATAGCACCGACGCGGTCAACGGCTCGCAGCTCTACCAGACCAACGTGCAGGTCGACGCGCTGAACCAGCGCGTGCAGAACATTTCGCTCAACGGCAGCTCGCTGGTGGCGTCGCAGGCCAACGATTCGCCCGCGTCCGCAACCGGTGCCAACGCAACGGCGATCGGCAACGGCGCGCAGGCTACGGCGGCGAACTCCGTCGCGCTGGGCGACCATTCGGTTGCATCCGAGGACAACACGGTGTCGGTCGGTTCGGCAGGCAACGAGCGTCGCGTGACGAACGTCGGCGCAGGCGCGCTCACCGCGGACAGCACCGACGCCGTCATTGGCTCGCAGCTGTATCAGACCAACGTGGAGGTCAACGCGCTGAACCAGCGCGTGCAGAACATTTCCATCGGCGGCAGCTCGGTCGTGGCCTCGCAGGCCACCGATTCGCCCGCGTCCGCAACCGGTGCCAACGCAACGGCGATCGGCAACGGCGCGCAGGCCACTGCGGCGAACTCCGTCGCGCTCGGCGACCGTTCGGTCGCATCCGAGGACAACACGGTGTCGGTCGGTTCGGCAGGCAACGAGCGTCGCGTGACGAACGTAGCGGCGGGCGTGCGGGGCACCGACGCGGCCAACATGAACCAGTTGAACGCGCTGCAGAGCAACGTCAACGCGGTCGCGCGCGAAGCGTTCGCGGGCGTCGCCGCGGCGATGGCCATGCCGAATCTCACGCCGAACAAGCCGGGCAATACGCTCATCGCCGCCGGCGTCGCCAACTACAAGGGCTATACGGCAGTCGGTCTTGGCGGCACCTATCGTTCCGAGAACAATCACTGGCTCGTGAACGCGGCGGCATCGTTCACGCCGCACGGTGACACAGGCGTGCGCGGTCAGGTCGGCTACGAGTTCTAATCGTACTCACTAGCGACTTCGCGCGAAGAAAAGGGCGGCTGTCCAAAAGGGCAGCCGCCCTTTTTCGTGCTATCGCGATCAGCGCTGCGCGGCTTTAAGAACGGTTTAAGCGACGCCCCGTAACCTTCCGTCATCCGTAGAGTCCGCTCTACCCCAGCGCACCTGTTATCTGGAGCACACGATGAAAGCGAAGATCGTCACCCGCAGCGCCGTCGCTGCCGCCGTCGCCGTTGCCTTGTCGGCGGGCTATGTCGCCGGTCACAACAACGTTGCCGCGCCGCAGGTCATCGCGCCCGCGCAGGCCGCCGCGATGATGCCGGCCGAGGCCGCCGCGAAAACGGGCGTCCCCGATTTCTCGGGCCTCGTCGAGACCTATGGCCCCGCCGTCGTAAACATCAGCGCGAAGCACGTGGTGAAGCAGACGTCCGCGCGACGCGGCGGCGCGAACCAGTTGCCGATGGACCCCGACGATCCGTTCTATCAGTTCTTCAAGCGCTTCTACGGCAACGTCCCGGGCCTGGGCGGCGGCGACGGCGGCGGACGCGCGGATCGTCCGAGCGAAGGCCTCGGCTCGGGCTTCATCGTGAGCAGCGATGGCTACATCCTCACGAACGCGCATGTCGTCGATAACGCGAACGTCGTGACCGTCAAGCTGACGGACAAGCGCGAGTTTCGCGCGAAGGTCGTCGGGGCCGACAAGCAGTCCGATGTCGCGGTGCTGAAGATCGACGCGAAAAGCTTGCCGACCGTCAAGATCGGCGATCCCAACGGCAGCAAGGTCGGCCAGTGGGTCGTGGCGATCGGCTCGCCCTATGGTTTCGACAACACCGTGACGTCGGGCATCATCAGCGCGAAGTCGCGCACGCTGCCGAACGAGAACTACACGCCGTTCATCCAGACCGACGTGCCGGTCAATCCGGGCAACTCGGGCGGGCCGCTCTTCAATCTGCAAGGCGAAGTCATCGGCATCAACTCGATGATCTACTCTCAGACCGGCGGCTTTCAGGGGCTTTCGTTCGCTATCCCGATCAATGAAGCAATCAAGGTCAAGGACGCGCTCATCAAAACGGGCCATGTGGATCGCGGGCGCCTCGGCGTCACGGTGCAGGCGATGAACCAGACGCTCGCCAATTCGTTCGGCATGAAGGCGCCGCAGGGCGCGCTCGTGAGTTCGGTGGAGCCGGGCGGGCCGGCTGCGAAGGCGGGCCTCCAGCCGGGCGATGTGATCGTCGCGCTCAACGGCGTGCCGGTGACGGACTCGACGTCGCTGCCGTCGCAGGTCGCGGGGCTGCCGCCGGGCACGTCGGCGAAGGTGCAGGTCTGGCGCGACAAGGGCACGAAGGATATCGACGTGAAGATCGGCGCGCTGAAGGATGCCAAGATCGCCAGCGTCGACACGAACGATGACGGCGCGGGTGGTGCGTCGCAGGATGCGCGGCTCGGCGTCGCCGTGCGGCCGCTCACGCCGGAAGAGAAGCAGGAAGGGTCGCTGTCGCGCGGCCTGGTCGTGCAGCAGGCGAACGGCGCGGCGGCAAGCGCAGGCATTCAGGCCGGCGACGTGATCCTCGCGGTCAACGGCCAGCCGGTCACCAGCGTGCAGCAGTTGAAGGCGATGGTCTCGCATGCGGGCGACAGCATCGCGCTGCTGATCCAGCGGGATGACGCTCAGATCTTCGTGCCGGTGGATCTGGGCTAAACGGCCGGGCGCGGCGGGCACGCAGCGTGCTTTTCTGGCTGCGGTGCCCTATCGCGCTGGAGGTGCGCATCGGGGCGTGACGTCGCTGGCGCTCTGGCGTGCGGCGGCATCGGAAAAGGAGCCAATAACGATGACGATGACGAGCAAAACAGGAAAGCTGGCCGCGACGCTGCTGGCCACGGCGCTGTGCGCGGGATTCACGAGCGGCGCATGGGCGCAAGCGGCGAGCGGCGTGAATGCCGCGAGCGCCGGCACGGCCGAAACCGGCAGCGCGGGCAACGCCAACGGCGGTGGCTTGCCGCAAATCGAACAACAAGGGGAGGTGTCGTACACGTCGGGCGGCGTCGGTCTCGACGAATCGCGCGCATTGTTGCGCGAACAGGCGCACTGGCCGCTGTCGCTGCGCTTCACGGGCCCGACCGCCGACTATCTGTCGGGCGTGCACGTGCGGATCGTCGGCGGGAAGGGCGGCGAAGTGCTCAGTACGGAATCGATGGGCCCGTATATGCTCGTCAAGCTGCCGGCGGGCAATTACACCGTCTACGCCAAGTACAAGGACCAGGAAAAGAAGCAGTCTGTCAGCGTGTCCGGGCCGGGCAAGGCCAAGGCAGCGTTCCACTGGAACATTCAATGATGCGGTGAGCCGCGCATCAGGACTGCCCCTCCCTCGCGGCAGGAGTTTGTCTCATAATCAAGTCACGAGCCGGCTTCGGCTGGCTCGTGACTTTTTTGTGACCTGTGACGGGGCGCACGGCGCGCCTCGCGACTCTCTGAACCGCAGCGCGGAGGACAGCACGATGAGCACGGATCTGAACGACGGGCACGCGACGCACCGCATCGAGATTTTGCCGAACGCCCGGCGCTGCCGCGTGATCCACCAGGGCGTCACCTTCGCCGACACGCATGCAGCCCTCACGCTGAGCGAAACGGGGCACGAGAACGTTTACTATTTTCCGCGCGCCGACGTCAACATGGCGCGGCTCGAACGCTCGATTCACACGTCGCACTGCCCGTTCAAGGGCGATGCCACCTACTACCATCTGCTCACCGAGGACGGTCCGGTCGAAAACGCCGTCTGGAGTTACGAAAACCCGCTCGACGCCGTGGCGGTCATCAAGGGCTATCTGGCGTTTTATCCGTCGCGGGTCGATCGCATCGATGTGACTTCTTAGCGAGCCGCCGCACAGACGCGCGTTCGCCGGCGTGCCAAAACAAGCGAAAGAAATTGAAAGCGAACGAAAGCCAGCGTCAGGCGTTTTTCGTCCCCGGAGGGTCGGATGGAAGTCACGGAAGCGTTGCGCGTGCCGCTCGACCCGGCGCACGTCCGGGAGGCGCTCTGCGACCTCGCATTACTGCGGGCGAGCCTCGAAAACTGTGAGTCCTTTGCACGCACGCCGGCCGGCGAATACGCGCTGACGCTCGTCGTACCGCTCGGCGCGCTGCGGGCGCGGTACGAGGTGCGGGCGCATCCGGCGGGGCGCACGCGGCAGGGCGGCAGCGTCGAGCCGCACTCGCACTCGCACGACCGCGCGGAGGAAGAAGGCTGCGCCCGCACGCTCAGCTTCAAGGCGCGCAGCGAGGGCGTCGGTTCGTTGCGCGGGCAGATTGCCGTCGCGCTGAATGCAGAGGACGACGGCCGCGCCACGTGGATCGAGTACACCGTTTGGGCGACGGTCACTGGGCCGCTCGCCGGCTTGCCGCCGCGCCAGATCGAAAATGCGCTGCGCGAATGCGCCGACGACTTCTTCGCGGAATTCTGCGAAGTCGTGCGCGCGAAGCATGGCTTGCCGTCGATGCGCGCGGCAGGCGAGCGCACGCGCCGTCATGTGTTCTTGCGGCCGGGCGGGATGTCGGCGGCGTTCTCGCGTCGCACCGGAGCGACGGCGCGCGCGATGCATCTCGCATCCGGCGATGCCGCCGCGAGCGGTGTGCTGCGGCATCGGCTGGGCGCGCATGCGTTGGGGGCGCATGAGCGGGAGCATCGGCATGATTCGCATCCGTTGGGATTGCCGGGCTGGGCGTGGGCAGCGATGCTGGTTTGTATCGCCGCGCTGGTGTTCTTTGCGCCGCGGGCGGGGCTGCAATAAGGGAACGCGATCAGCTTCGAGTTCGCGCGGTTCGTTCGAAGCGGCTGCGGTTCTTATTGAAACAGCATCGTGAGCGGATTGAGTCGCGTCGGCGGCAGCGCGATCATGCCGTCGTTTTGCGATGAATCATCGATCAGGAAGTCGGGCGTCCAGTAAAGCGCTACTTTTCCGGCAGCGAAATAAGTGCGTTCCGCGAGCAGTTTCATATCGGAGGTGCGGTAAAGGCGTAGCCGCATTCTTTATCTGGCTGTGCAGAAACCGCTGTCGGCTTTAGACGTCCCGGAGATGAACGATACATTCTCCCTTCGGCGCTCGGCTTTCTCATAATGCTTCCACGCACTATTCGTTGATGCCAGGAGCAGAAAAAGCCCGACTAGGATTCTGGCGAACGTCGATATGTGCCGCGCGCTGTCCCTTTGCTTTGCCAACTCGGACCAAAGCTCGGCCAAGAGCGCGCCGAAGAGAAGAACCGTCGCCATAAGTGGCGCGAAGCCGCCTGGCCAGCGAGAGGGCATATTTGAGTTCGAGAAGGGCCGAAATCCCCAGCGGCGGAAGAGGCAAGATGAGACCGCGCGGCATGACTTATCGTCGAGGCGCGCAGCCATTTATTACGGTCTTGCTGCAGCACCCTTGCGCCCGACCGACGCGCGCTGCGCCGGCACAACCGGGACTCCACCGTCGAACCGGCGCTGATTTTGAATCGACGCTACAGTCTCCCTTTCACCGCTAAAGGACCACTCATGCCCCGCCGCGCCCTGATCGTCATCGACGTGCAGAACGAATACGTCACCGGCAATCTGCCGATCGAATATCCCGATGTGAACGTGTCGCTCGCCAATATCGGCCGCGCGATGGATGCCGCCGACGCCCACGGCGTGCCGATCGTCGTCGTGCAGAATTTCGCGCCCGCCGCCGCGCCGATTTTCGCTCGCGGTTCAGCGATGGCGGAGCTGCATGAATCGGTGGCCGGACGCCCGCGCGCGCACTACGTCGAAAAGTCGCTGCCGAGCGCATTTGCGGGCACCGATCTCGCCGAATGGCTCGCTGCGCACGACATCGACACCATCGTGATCGCCGGCTACATGACCCACAATTGCGACGATTCCACCGTCCGCCATGCCGTCCACGCGGGTTTGTCGGTGGAATTTCTCGTCGATGCGACCGGCGCCGTGCCGTATGAGAACCGGGCGGGCCGCGCGAGCGCAGACGAGATTCATCGCGTGTTCACGGTGGTGATGCAATCGCGATTCGCCGCTGTGCTGACCACGGACGAATGGATCGCCGCACTCGAAACCGGCGAGCCGCCCGCACGCGACAACATCTATGCGTCGAACCAGCGCGCGCGTTTTGGCGAGCGCTGATCGAAGGCTCGCAGTGTCACGCGCTCGCGGGCATCAATAGAGCGGGACTCGAACGCAGCGCGTCGAAGCACGCGTCGATCAGCGCTTCCGAATCCTGCGCGGGATCGACGCTTTCCGGCAGCATCAGCGAGTCGTGCAGGATGCCGGTGAACAGCGCATGCAGCAGCGTGGTGGCGCGGCGCGTGTCGAGCGCGGCAGGCAACTGCTGTTTGTCGATGGCGTTGCGCAGCGCCCGCTCGATGCGTTCCCGTCCGTCGCGCATGTTGTTCTGGTGACGCTCGCGGACCGGCCCCATCTCTTCGACGAACTCGCATTTCAGAAACAGGATGTCGAACACGCGGCGGCGGTGCTCGTCGGCGGTGATGTTGCGCATGCACCAGACGAAAATCTCGCGGATGTGTGCGAGCGGGTCCGGCTCCTTGCCGTCGAGCGTCGCTTCGACCAGCTCGTCGAGCGGCAGCAGGCTGCGGTCGAACATCGCGTTGAAGAGGTCGCCCTTGTTCGCGAAGTGCCAGTAGATCGCGCCACGCGTCACGCCCGCCGCCTGCGCAATGTCCGCAAGCGACGTCCGCGATACGCCTTTTTCATAAAAAACGCGTTCGGCGGCGTCCAGAATGCGGTTGCGCGTCTCCTGCGCTTCTTCCTTGGTTCGTCTGACCATGTTCGTAGTGACAGCAGCCGCTGGCGGCAGCGCGCCGGCGGATAGTGCGAAAGGATTGACAGGAAGCATTTGGGCTCGTCAAGCCCGATGCAGCGGATGATTGTTACGGCAGTAATCCGCCCAGTAGCGGATTTTTACATTCATTCGTGAATGTATTTATAATACCACCCCACACGACGACAGGACCGATGCAACTGCTTACCGGTCAACTTTCGTCACCACCGATGTTCAGATCCGCCAGCGGCGCCAGCGGCTTCAGCCAAGGTCGCGGTCCGAGGGCTCACAGATGCGCGCGTCGGCATTGAGGCGACGAGTTGCTTCTTGTTGTTGAGAAGCACGCGTTTTTTTTCGCTACCAGTTACAAAGAGGTCGCTCCATGCGCTTCGAAAGGGTTCCCTATCACCTCGTCAGTGCCGCAACGGCTGCCATGCTGCTGGCGGCATGTGGGCAAAAACAATCGGCCCCGCCGCCGCAGACGCCCGAAGTCGGCGTCGTGACGGTCCAGCCGACCGCCGTGCCGGTCACGGCCGAACTGCCGGGCCGCACGAGCGCGTATCTCGTCGCCCAGGTGCGGGCGCGCGTCGACGGCGTCGTGCTGCGCCGTGAATTCACCGAAGGCAGCATCGTCAAGGCGGGTCAGCGGCTCTACAAGATCGATCCGGCGCCGTACATCGCCCAGTTGAACAACGCGAAGGCGTCGCTTGCGAAGGCGCAGGCGAATCTCGCGTCGACGACCGCGCAGGCGAATCGCTACAAGGTGCTCGTCGCCGCGAACGCCGTCAGCAAGCAGGACTACGACAACGCCGTCGCCTCACAAGGCCAGGCCGCAGCGGACGTGGCAGCGGGCAAGGCCGCCGTCGATACCGCGCAGATCAACCTCGGCTATACCGATGTCGTCTCGCCGGTGACGGGTCAGGTCGGTATCTCGCAGGTCACGCCGGGCGCTTACGTGCAGGCGAGCCAGGCGACGCTGATGGTGACCGTGCAGCAGCTCGATCCCACTTACGTCGATCTCACGCAGTCGAGTCTCGATGGCCTCAAGCTGCGTCGCCAGATCCAGGAAGGGCGTCTGACGACGAGCGGCCCGAACGCGGCGAAGGTGTCGCTCGTGCTGGAAGACGGCCGCATCTATTCGGAGAAGGGCAAGCTGCAATTCACCGATGTCACCGTCGATCCGACCACCGGCTCCGTCACGGTCCGCGCGATCTTTCAGAACAAGGACCGCGTGCTGTTGCCGGGCATGTTCGTACGCGCGCGCATCGAAGAGGGTGTGAACCCGAGCGCGCTCGTCGTGCCGCAGATTGGCATCACGCATGACCAGAAGGGCACGCCGACCGCGCTCGTCGTCGGCGACGACAACAAGGTCGCGCTGCGCCAGCTCGTCACGTCCGGCACCTATGGGCAGAACTGGGTCGTCGAAAGCGGCCTCAAGGCGGGTGACCGCGTGATCGTGCAGGGCGTCGACAAGGTCCGTCCGGGTGCGGAAGTGAAGGTAGTGCCCGCGCAACTGCCGGCAACGGCCGGGGGAGCCTCGCAGGCGAGCGATGCGCAAGCCGCACAAGCCGCGTCGTCCGCTCAACCCGCATCTGCTGCCTCGGGCGCGTAACAACCAGGAGCCCGCCTCATGGCAAAGTTCTTCATCGATCGCCCGATTTTCGCGTGGGTGATCGCCATCGTTCTGATGCTCGCGGGTGTCGCGTCCATCTTCACATTGCCGGTCGCGCAGTATCCGACCATCGCGCCGCCGGGCGTGCAGATCAGCGCGACTTATCCGGGCGCATCGGCGAAAACGGTCGAAAACACCGTGACGCAGGTGATCGAGCAGCAGATGAGCGGTCTCGACCACTTGCTGTACCTGTCGTCGACTTCGGATGACTCCGGCACCGCGACCATCACGCTGACGTTCGCGCCGGGCACGAATCCGGACATCGCGCAGGTGCAGGTGCAGAACAAGCTGCAACTCGCGACGCCGCTTCTGCCGCAAGTCGTGCAGCAGCTCGGCACCAAGGTCACGAAGTCGAGCAACAGCTTCCTGCTGGTGCTCGCGTTCGTGTCGGAAGACGGCAGCATGTCCAAGTACGACCTCGCGAACTACGTGGCGTCGCACATCCAGGATCCGGTCAGCCGTCTCGACGGCGTCGGCACGGTCACGCTGTTCGGCTCGCAATACGCGATGCGAATCTGGCTCAACGCCAACAAGCTCAACAATTACGGCCTCACGCCGGTCGATGTCCAGGCCGCGCTGCAGGCGCAGAACGTTCAGGTCGCGGGCGGTTCGCTGGGCGGCACGCCGTCGGTGCCGGGGCAGATGCTGCAGGCCACCATCACCGAAGCGACGCTGCTTTCCACGCCCGAGCAATTCGGCAATGTGTTGCTGAAGGTGAATCAGGACGGCTCGCAAGTGCGTCTGAAGGACGTGGCGCGCATCGAGCTGGGCGGCGAAAACTACAACTTCGACACGAAGTACAGCGGCCAGCCCGCGGCGGGCTTCGGCATTCAGCTCGCAACCGGCGCGAACGCGCTCGCGACCGCGAAGGCCGTGCGCCAGAAGATCGACGAGTTGTCGAAGTACTTCCCGCACGGGCTCGTCGTGAAGTACCCGTATGACACCACGCCGTTCGTGCGGCTGTCGATCGAGGACGTGGTCAAGACGCTGATCGAAGGCATCGTGCTGGTGTTCCTCGTGATGTATCTGTTCCTGCAGAACCTGCGCGCGACGCTGATCCCGACCATCGCGGTGCCGGTCGTTCTGCTCGGCACGTTCGCGATCATGGGGGCGGTGGGCTTCTCGATCAATACGCTGTCGATGTTCGGTCTCGTGCTCGCGATCGGCCTCTTGGTGGACGATGCCATCGTGGTCGTGGAGAACGTCGAGCGGGTGATGGCGGAAGAGGGCCTGCCGCCACGCGAGGCGACTCGCAAGGCGATGGGGCAGATCACCGGCGCGCTGGTGGGCGTGGCGCTCGTGCTGTCGGCGGTGTTCGTGCCGGTGGCGCTGTCGGGCGGCTCGGTCGGCGCGATCTATCGGCAGTTCTCGCTGACGATCGTCTCCGCGATGGTGCTCTCCGTGCTGACCGCGCTGATTCTGACGCCGGCGCTTTGTGCGACGATCCTGAAGCCGATTCCGCAGGGCCATCACGAACAGAAGAAGGGCTTCTTCGGCTGGTTCAACCGCACCTTCGACAAGAGCCGCGACAAATACCATTCGGGCGTCTATCACGTCATCAGGCGTTCGGGACGGTGGCTGCTGATCTATCTGGTCGTGATCGTCGCGGTGGGCTTGCTGTTCGTGAAGCTGCCCAAGTCGTTCCTGCCGGATGAAGACCAGGGCACGATGTTCGTGCTCGTGCAGACGCCGGCCGGCTCGACGCAGGAAACTACGGCGCGCGCGTTGAAGGACGTGTCGGACTACCTGTTGAACGACGAAAAATCGATCGTCGAATCGACGTTCACGGTCAACGGTTTCAGTTTCGCGGGCCGTGGCCAGAACGCGGGTCTCGTGTTCGTGCGGATGAAGGACTACGCGCAGCGCCAGAAGGGCGACCAGAAGGTGCAGGCGCTGGTCGGCCGGCTGTTCGGGCGCTTCTCCGGCTACAAGAACGCGGTGGTGTTCCCGGTCAATCCGCCGTCGATTCCCGAACTCGGCACGGCAGCGGGCTTCGACTTCGAGCTGCAGGATCGTGCGGGCGTGGGCCACGATGCGCTGATGAACGCGCGTAACCAGTTGCTGGGCATGGCCGCGAAGGATCCGTCGCTCGCGCAGGTGCGTCCGAACGGCCTGAACGATACGCCGCAGTTCAAGGTGAACATCGATCGCGAGAAGGCGCTGGCGCTCGGCGTGACGGCTGTAGCGATCGACCAGACGTTCTCGATCGCGTGGGCATCGGCGTACGTGAACAACTTCCTCGATACGGATAGCCGGATCAAGAAGGTGTATCTGCAGGGCGACGCGCCATTCCGCATGACGCCGGAAAATCTCAACGACTGGTACGTACGCAACGGATCGGGCGGCATGGTGCCGTTCTCCGCGTTCGCCACCGGCAACTGGACTTACGGCTCACCGAAGCTCGAGCGCTACAACGGCATCTCGTCGGTCGAAATCCAGGGCGCGGCGGCTCCCGGCAAGTCCACCGGCCAGGCGATGCAGGCGATGGAAGCGCTCGCGGCGAAGCTGCCGGCAGGCATCGGCTTCGAATGGACGGGCTTGTCGTATCAGGAAATCCAGTCCGGTTCGCAGGCGCCGATTCTGTACGGCATCTCGATCCTCGTCGTGTTCCTGTGTCTCGCGGCGCTGTATGAAAGCTGGTCGATTCCGTTCTCGGTCATCATGGTGGTGCCGCTCGGCGTGATCGGCGCGCTGCTTGCCGTGACGCTGCGCGGGCTGGAGAACGACGTGTTCTTCCAGGTCGGCCTGCTGACCACCGTCGGCTTGTCGGCGAAGAACGCGATTCTGATCGTCGAGTTTGCGCGGGAGTTGCAGATATCGGAAAAGATGGGTCCGATCGAAGCAGCGATGGAAGCAGCCCGCCTGCGCTTGCGTCCGATTCTGATGACGTCGCTCGCGTTCATTCTCGGCGTGATGCCGCTTGCGATCAGCAACGGCGCGGGCTCGGCAAGCCAGCACGCGATTGGTACGGGCGTGATCGGCGGGATGCTGACGGCGACCTTCCTCGCGATCTTCATGGTGCCGATGTTCTTCGTCGTGATCCGCGCGCAGTTCAGCGGCGACAAGGAAAACCCGGAAGTCGCGCTGGAGCATTACCAGCAGCACCATCCCGACGAGCAGCATCCGCGCGATGGCAACGAAGGACACTGACATGCGTAGACTTTCTTTGATGGCGGCGGCCGTCGCGATTCTGGCGACCGGCTGCACGATGGAGCCGAAGTACGAGCGCCCCGCCGCGCCCGTGTCGACGACGTTTCCGACCGGCGGCGTCTACGCGACGCAGCCGGGCGCGGGCCAGGGTGCGCGCACTGCGCAGGGCGTCGCGGGCGCGGAGATCGGCTGGCGCGACTTTTTCGTCGATGCGCGGCTGCAGCGGCTCATCGATATCGCGCTGAAGAACAACCGCGACCTGCGCGCGTCGGTGCTGAATATTCAGGCGGCGCAGGCGCAGTATCGGATCGTGCGTTCGGAGCTGTTCCCGGCGATCAACGCGCAGGCCGATCAGTCGAAGCAGCGCACGCCGCGCAATCTCTCGTTCTTCGACCGGACCATCTCGAACACGTATTCCGTCGGCCTGAATGCGTCGTGGGAGATCGATCTGTTCGGCCGCGTGCAGAGCCTGCGGGATCAGGCGCTCGCGCAGTATTTCTCGACGGCGTATGCCCGCAAGGCGTTCGAGATTTCGCTGATCTCGCAAGTTGCGGCGCAGTATCTGCAAGTGCTGCAAGCGGATGATCTGCTGCAGGTCACCGAGCAGACGCTGAAGACGGCGCAGGAGTCGTACAGCATCGTCAAGCTGCAGTTCGACAACGGCACGGCGTCGGAACTCGACCTGAGCCAGTCGCAGACGGTGGTCGAAACGGCAACGGCGAACTATCAGGCGCAGCAGCGTGCGCGGGCGCAGGCGGTGAACGCGCTCGTGCTGTTGCTCGGCGAACCGCTTCCGGACGATCTGCCGGCCGGCATGCCGCTGAACGAGCAGGACTTGCTGACCGATATTCCGGCCGGCTTGCCGTCCGATCTGCTGACGCGCCGTCCGGACATCATGGAGGCGGAGCAGAACCTGCTGGCGGCGAACGCGAACATCGGTGCGGCGCGTGCGGCGTTCTTCCCGAGCATTTCGCTGACGGGCAGCTTCGGCACGCTCAGCCCGACGCTCGGCGGTCTCTTCAAGCCGGGTTCCGCTGCATGGAGCTTCGCGCCGACGATCACGCTGCCGATCTTCCAGGGCGGCCAGAATCAGGCGAATCTCGATCTGGCGAACATCCAGAAGAACATCCAGATCGCGCAGTACGAGAAGGCGATTCAGTCCGCATTCCGCGATGTCGCCGATGGCCTCGCCGCACGGGGCACCTACGATCAACAAATCCAGGCGCTGGAACGCGATACCGCCGCGCAACAGCGTCGTCTGGACTTGTCGACGATGCGTTACCGGCAAGGCGTCGACAGCTATCTCGGCGTGCTGACCGCGCAGCAGGACTTGTACTCCGTGCAGCAGACGCTCATCACCGCGCGCACCGAACGGCTCGCCAATCTGGTGACGCTGTATCAGGCGCTCGGCGGCGGGTGGATCGAGCATACAGGCGATCAGCCGCGCCCCGCGGACGCGCCCGCCGATGTCGGATCGGCAAGCGCATCGCAGACGGCATCGTCGCCTGCGGCAGCGGGATGATCCACATTCCTGCGCCTCATCAGTAAGTCGGAGCCCGGCCATCGCGCCGGGCTTTTTTTTCGTCTGTCCCCCGCCGCTCGCCTGCGCTTCGATACATTTGGTTTGCCGTCGTCAAATTTCATCGAATATGCCCATCCATTAGCGATCCTGATGAAAGCCGCTATCTATAATCGCGTCGCCTGAAAGGTTCAGGTAATCAGGATGTCATAAGAGGCCGCGCCTCTTCGCCTGCCGGCGCGGCAGGCAGCCGTCACAGCGAATGCATCCGGCTCGCACGCCATACGGGGCGCTCGAGCCGGCCGACGGCAACACGCGCCGTCCACATTCAGCACGCAACAGGTGCATCGATCGATCCCCGCACAGGCCGGGCATTCGCGTCATTTGCGCTCGCAACGGTGAGCGCACGCACTTCCTTCTTCCACGTCACCAAAGAGGTCGCCGCTTCATGCGCTTCGAAACGATTCCCCACCGCCTCATCTGTGTCATGGCGGCCGTGATGCTCGTCGCTGCATGCGGGGACAAACACGCTCCGATGACGCCGCCCACGCCCGAAGTCGGCGTCGTCACCCTCGCGCCCGCCGCCGTGCCGGTGACGAGCGAATTGCCGGGACGCACGAGCGCCTTCGTCGATGCGCAGGTGCGCGCGCGTGTCGATGGCATCGTGCTGCGGCGTGAGTTCACCGAAGGCAGTTTCGTCAAGGCGGGCCAGCGCCTCTACAAGATCGATCCCGCGCCCTATCTCGCGCAACTGGACAGCGCGAAGGCGTCGCTGGCGAAGGCGGAGGCCAACCTCGTCGCGACGACGGCTCAGGCCGAGCGATACAAGGTGCTCGTCGCCGCGAACGCCGTCAGCAAGCAGGACTACGACAACGCCGTCGCGGCGCTGGGTCAGGCAGCAGCGGAAGTCGCGGCGGCGAAGGCATCGGTGCGGACTGCGCAGATCAATGTCGGCTATACCGATGTGACCTCGCCCGCGAGCGGGCAGACCGGTATCTCGCAGGTCACGCCCGGCGCTTACGTGCAGGCGAGCCAGGCCACGCTGATGGCAACCGTTCAGCAGCTCGATCCGATGTATGTCGATCTCACGCAATCGAGCCTCGACGGCCTGAAGCTGCGGCGTCAGATGCAGGAAGGGCGGCTCACGAACGCGGGCCCGAATGCGGCCGAAGTCACGCTGATTCTCGAAGATGGCCGCGTCTTTCCCGAGAAGGGGCGGCTCCAGTTCAGCGACGTGACCGTCGATCGCTCGACCGGCTCCGTCACCGTGCGCGCGGTGTTTCCGAACAAGGACCGCGTGCTGTTGCCGGGGATGTTCGTGCGGGCGCGCATCGAAGAGGGCGTGAATGCGAATGCGCTGCTGGTGCCGGTGGCCGGCGTCACGCATGACCAGAAGGGCACGCCTATCGCAATGGTGGTCGGCAAGGACAACAAGGTCGCGCCGCGTCCGCTCGTGACGTCGGGCATGCATGGCCAGAACTGGATCGTCGAGAGCGGCGTCGTGGCGGGGGATCGCGTGATCGTCGAAGGCGTCGACAAGGTTCAGCCGGGGATGGAAGTGAAGGCCGCGCCGGCTTCTTCCACGCCGAAGGTCTGAACGGGGAGTCACGTCATGGCCAGATTCTTCATCGATCGCCCGATTTTCGCGTGGGTGATCGCCATCATTCTCATGCTCGCGGGCTTGGCGTCGGTATCGACGCTGCCGGTCGCGCAGTATCCGACGGTCGCGCCGCCGTCCATCCAGATCAACGCGATGTTCCCCGGCGCATCCGCGCAAACGGTCGAGAACACCGTGACGCAGGTGATCGAGCAGCAGATGAACGGGCTCGACCACTTGCTGTATCTGTCGTCCACTTCCGACGATTCGGGCGCTGCGACCATCACGCTGACCTTCGCGGCGGGCACGAACCCGGACATCGCGCAGGTTCAGGTGCAGAACAAGCTGCAACTCGCCACGCCGAGCCTGCCGCAAGTGGTGCAGCAACTCGGCCTGAGCGTGTCGAAGGCGAGCAACAGCTTCCTGCTCGTGCTCGCGTTCGTGTCCCAGGACGGCAGCATGGACCGCAACGACCTCGCGAACTACGTCGCGTCGCACGTTCAGGAACAGATCAGCCGTATCGACGGCGTCGGCACGGTGAATCTCTTCGGCACGCAATACGCGATGCGTATCTGGCTCGATCCGTACAAGCTGACGAAGTACAGCCTGATGCCGACCGACGTTCAACAGGCGTTGCAGGCGCAGAACGTTCAGGTTGCAGGCGGCTCGCTAGGCGGAACGCCTGCGGTGCCCGGCCAGGCGATGCAGGCCACCATCACCGAAGCGACGCTGCTGCGCACGCCCGAGCAGTTCGGCAACGTGCTGCTGAAGTCGAATGCGGACGGATCGCAGGTGCGCGTGAAGGATGTCGCGCGCGTGGAACTCGGCGGCGAGAACTACAACTTCGAGACGCAATACAACGGGCATCCGGCGGCGGGCTTCGGCATCAGTCTCGCGACCGGCGCGAACGCGCTCGCCACGGCGGAGCGCGTGCGCAAGAAGGTCGATCAACTGTCGAAGTACTTCCCGCACGGGCTCGTCGTCACGTATCCGTATGACACGACTCCGTTCGTGCGGCAGTCCATCTCGGACGTGATCAAGACGCTGTGCGAAGCCATCGTGCTGGTGTTCCTGGTGATGTATCTGTTCCTGCAGAACATCCGTGCGACGCTAATTCCGACCATCGCCGTGCCGGTCGTTCTGCTCGGCACGTTCGCGATCATGGGCGCGCTCGGCTTCTCCATCAACACGCTGTCGATGTTCGGCATCGTGCTCGCAATCGGCCTGCTGGTGGACGATGCGATCGTCGTCGTCGAAAACGTCGAGCGCGTGATGAGCGAGGAAGGCTTGCCGCCGCGCGAAGCCACGCGCAAGGCGATGGGGCAGATCACCGGCGCGCTGATCGGCGTGGCGCTCGTGCTGTCGGCGGTGTTCGTGCCGGTGGCGTTCTCGGGCGGTTCGGTCGGTGCGATCTATCGCCAGTTCTCGCTGACCATCGTCTCCGCGATGGTGTTGTCCGTGCTCACCGCGATGATCCTCACGCCGGGCTGTGCGCGACCATCCTGAAGCCGCTGCCTAAGGGCCACGCGCAGGCATCGACGGGCTTCTTCGGCTGGTTCAATCGCGTCTTCGACAAGAGCCGCGACAAGTATCACGCGGGCGTGACGCACGTGATTCGCCGCTCGGGGCGCTGGCTCGTCATCTATCTGGCGATCATCGCGGTGGTCGGGCTGCTGTTCACGAAGCTGCCCAAGGCGTTCCTGCCCGACGAAGATCAGGGCACGATGTTCATCCTCGTCGCCGGTCCGGCCGGATCGACGCAGGAAACGACGCAACGCGCGCTCGACGACGTCGCCGCTTATCTGTTGAAGGAAGAAAAGGCGGTCGTCGAATCGGTATTCACGGTGAACGGCTTCAGCTTCGCGGGACGCGGGCAGAACTCCGGTCTCGTGTTCGTGAGGCTGAAGGACTATGCGCAGCGGCAACACGCGGACGCGAAGGTGCAGGCGCTCGTCGGCCGCACGTTCGGGCGCTTCGCGGGCTATCGCAACGCAATGGTGTTCCCCGTCAATCCGCCGTCGATCCCCGAACTCGGCACGGCGGCGGGCTTCGACTTCGAGTTGCAGGATCGCGCGGGCGTGGGCCACGATGCGCTGATGGCCGCGCGCAATCAACTGCTCGGCATGGCGGCGAAGGAAGCGTCGCTCGCGGGCGTGCGTCCGAACGGCCTCAACGACACGCCGCAGTTCAAGGTGAACATCGACCGCGAAAAGGCGCTGGCGCTGGGCGTGCCGGCATCCGCGATCGATCAGACGTTCTCGGCGGCGTGGGCGTCGATGTATGTGAACAACTTCCTCGATACCGACAAC
The DNA here is from genome assembly GCF_041360715.1 of Caballeronia sp. RCC_10. Taxonomy (NCBI): domain Bacteria; kingdom Pseudomonadati; phylum Pseudomonadota; class Betaproteobacteria; order Burkholderiales; family Burkholderiaceae; genus Caballeronia; species Caballeronia sp. RCC_10. The sequence continues at coordinate 898,532 of NZ_JBFUPT010000001.1, read as the reverse complement.
CGCATCAAGAAGGTCTATCTGCAAGGCGATGCGCCGTTCCGCATGTCGCCCGACAACATCGACGGCTGGTACGTGCGCAACGCATCGGGCGGCATGGTGCCGTTCTCCGCGTTCGCGACCGGCGAGTGGCGCAACGGCTCGCCGAAGCTCGAGCGCTACAACGGCATGTCTGCGGTGGAAGTTCAGGGCACGGCGGCGCCCGGCAAATCGACCGGCCAGGCGATGGCCGCGATGGAAGCGCTCGCCGCGAAGCTGCCGGCGGGCATCGGTTATGAATGGACGGGCTTGTCGCTTCAGCAGATGCAATCCGGCTCGCAAGCGCCCGTTCTCTACGGAATTTCGATTCTCGTCGTGTTCCTTTGTCTTGCGGCGTTGTACGAGAGCTGGTCGATTCCGTTCTCGGTGATCATGGTCGTGCCGCTCGGCGTGATCGGCGCACTGCTCGCGGTCACGTTGCGCGGCCTGGAGAACGATGTGTTTTTCCAGGTCGGATTGCTGACCACAGTCGGTTTGTCGGCGAAGAACGCGATTCTGATCGTCGAGTTCGCGCGCGAACTGCAGCTCAATCACAACATGGGGCCGGTCGCGGCCGCGCTCGAAGCGGCGCGCTTGCGCCTGCGTCCGATCCTGATGACATCGCTGGCGTTCATTCTCGGCACGCTGCCGCTCGCGATCAGCAACGGCGCGGGTTCGGCAAGCCAGCACGCAATCGGCACCGGCGTGATCGGCGGCATGCTGACCGCGACGTTCTTCGCCATCTTCATGGTGCCGATGTTCTTCGTCGTGGTGCGCGCGCGTTTCGGCGGCGACCGTGAAGACACGAACGCGGCTATCGCGAACTACGAGCGGCAGCGTTCGGATGCTCGGGGCGTCCCGGGCAAGGAGGGGCATTGACATGCGTAGAGTGACTTTCATTGCAGCGGCCGTCTCGATTCTGGCGACGGGTTGCACGCTGGCGCCGACCTACGAGCGTCCCACCGCGCCGGTTTCCCCGGCCTTTCCGAACGGCGGCGTGTATGCGACGCAGCCCGGCGCGGCTCAGGGCGCGCGTAGTGCGAACGATGCCGCGGCGGTGAACATCGGCTGGCGCGCGTTTTTCGTCGATGCGCGCCTGCAGCGGCTCATCGATATCGCGCTGAAGAACAATCGCGACCTGCGCGCGTCGGTGCTGAACGTGCAGGCGGCACAGGCGCAGTATCGGATCGTGCGTTCGGAGCTGTTCCCGGCGATCAACGCGCAAGCGGATCAGTCGAGGCAGCGCACGCCGCGCAATCTCTCGTTTCTCGATCAAACCATCTCGAACACGTATTCCGTCGGTTTGAACGCGTCGTGGGAACTGGACCTGTTCGGACGCGTGCAAAGCCTGAAGGACCAGGCGCTCGCGCAGTACTTCGCGACGGCCTATGCGCGCAAGGCGTTCGAGATTTCGCTGGTGTCGCAAGTCGCGTCGCAATATCTGCAAGTGCTGCAAGCCGATGATCTGCTGCGAGTCACCGAGCAGACGCTGAAGACGGCGCGCGAGTCCTACGGCATCGTGAAGCTGCAGTTCGATAACGGCGCTGCTTCGGAGCTCGACGTGAGCCAGTCGCAGACGGTCGTCGAAACGGCGAGCGCGAACTATCAGGCGCAGCAACGCGCGCGGGCGCAAGCGGTGAACGCGCTCGTGCTGTTGCTCGGCGAACCCCTTCCGGACGATCTTCCGCCCGGCATGCCGCTGAACGAACAAGACCTGCTGACCGATATCCCGGCAGGCTTACCGTCCGATCTGCTCGCGAATCGTCCGGACATCATGGAAGCGGAGCAGAACCTGCTGGCGGCGAACGCGAACATCGGCGCGGCGCGTGCGGCGTTCTTCCCGCGCATCTCGCTGACGGGCAGCTTCGGCACGCTGAGTCCGACGCTCGGCGGTCTGTTCAAGGCGGGCTCGGCTGCATGGAGCTTCGCCCCGACGATCACGATTCCGATCTTCGAAGGCGGCGAGAATCAGGCGAATCTGGATCTGGCGAACATCCAGAGGAACATTCAGATTGCGCAGTACGAGAAGGCGATTCAGTCCGCCTTCCGCGATGTCGCCGATGGCCTCGCCGCACGCGGCACCTACGATCAGCAAATCCAGGCGCTGGAGCGCGACACCGCTGCGCAACAGCGTCGTCTGGACTTGTCGACGATGCGTTACCGGCAGGGCGTCGACAGCTATCTCGGCGTGCTGACCGCGCAGCAGGACTTGTATTCGGCGCAGCAGTCGTTGATCGTCGCGCGCACGCAGCGGCTGGCGAATCTCGTCGCGTTATATCGTGCGCTGGGCGGCGGGTGGATCGAGCGCACCGGCGACGCGCCGCGCGCAGCCGACGCACCGGCATAAAAGAAAAAAGCGCCGTGGCTCATCACCGCGGCGCTCAACACCACAACCCGCCAGCACTTCCCCTTACTGCGCTTCCGGTGCCCGCGCGGTTCCATCGAACTCATGCCCGGCGTGACGAATCTCGCAGCGCGCATCGCGCTCCTTGCGCACGCCGTTGAACACGATGTTCAGCACCACCGCCGACACCGAAGCCAGCAGAATGCCGCTGTGAAGGATCGGCTCCAGCGCGTGCGGCAGTTGCGAGAAGAACTTCGGCGCGACCACCGGCACGAGTCCCAGCCCCACGCTCACCGCGACGATGAACAGGTTGTGGTGATTCTTCGCGAAGTCCACTTTCGACAGCACCTTGATGCCGTTCGCCGCCACCATCCCGAACATGACGATGCCCGCGCCGCCGAGCACGAACGGCGGCACCGATGCGACCACTTGCGCCATCTTCGGGAAGAGGCCGAGCAGCACGAGAATGACGCCGCCCGTCGCGCACACGAAGCGGCTCTTCACGCCGGTCACGCCGATCAGCCCGACGTTCTGCGAAAACGACGTATGCGGGAACGAGTTGAACACGCCGCCGATCAGCGTGCCGAGACCGTCGACACGCAGGCCGCGCACGAGCGCCTTCTGATCGACCGGACGCTCGACCAGATCGCCGACCGCGAGGAACATGCCGGTCGATTCGATGAAGGTCACGAACATGACGATGACCATCGTCGCGACGGAGAGCGCATCGAAGTGCGGCAGGCCGAAGTGGAACGGCATCACGATGCCGACCCACGGCGCATGCGCGACGCCATCCATGCTGACGCGGCCGAGCATCGCGGCGATCACGAAGCCCGCGACGATCCCGAGCAGCACCGAGATATTCGCGATGAACCCGCGTGCGAACTTGTTGATGAGCAGGATCAGCGACAACACGATGAACGACAGCAGCAGATAGACCGGATTGCCGTAGTCCGGATTGCCGACGCCGCCCGCCGCCCAGTTGATGCCGACGCCCATCAGCGACAGCCCGATCACCGCGATCACCGTGCCGACCACGACCGGCGGGAAGAAGCGCAGAAGCTTGCCGATCATCGGCGCGAGAAAGATGCCGATGACGCCCGCGGCGATCGTTGCGCCGAAGACATCGAGAATGCCGAGCGACGGGTTCGTGCCGATCGCGACCATCGGGCCGACGGCGGCGAACGTGCAACCCATGATGACCGGCAGGCGGATGCCGAAGATCCACAGGCCGAGCGTCTGAATGAGCGTCGCGACGCCGCATGAGAAGAGGTCGGCGCTGATCAGGAATGCCACCTGGTCCTTCGTGAGATGCATCGCTGCGCCGAGGATCAGCGGCACGGCGACGGCGCCTGCGTACATCACGAGGACGTGCTGTATGCCCAGTGTCAGAAGCTGACCCGTCGGCAGCCGCTCGTCGCACGGATGGACCTTCGCTTGCGCGTTCGCGTCGCTGAAACTCGATGCCATGACGTCTCCTTGATTGCCTTTTCACTTGAATGGCCTCCAAGGTAAGTGCGTCAAAAAGCCCTAACAAGACCACGCGCCTCTATACGCCGCGTTCGCAAGCCGATATGGAAAACACGCGCGGCAGACGGCAAGATGACGTCGCAGCCCTTGCTGCAAGGGGATTGACGCGCACGCGGGGATTCCTGTCGTGTGACGAAAGGCTGCAAATTCGCGAGCGTCGTTATGATGTTCATCACGGCGTTCGTATAGTGGATTTTTCGCGCTTGGCGCGTTTCGGCGGGGTTAACCCGCGATTCACTCGTTTTCCCTAACTCTTTTCGAGCACCACCGGAGAAGTCATTCCATGCGTTTTCTTGGCATTGATCTGGGCACCGGTTCGATCAAACTCGCGATCGTGGATGAGGCGGCGCGCGAGGTCGCATCATCGAGTGCGGCGTATGCGGTATCGAGCGCGCATCCCGGCTGGGCCGAAACGTCCGCCGATGCGTGGCATGCCGCGCTCGTCGATGCCGCCGCGCGTTTGCCGTCGACCGAACGCGATGCGGTGAGCGCGATCGGCTTTTCCGGGCAGATGCACGGCGTCGTCCCGACGGCATCCGATGGCCGCGCGCTGCGCCCCGCGATGCTCTGGCCCGACACGCGCGCACGCAGCCTGCTCGACGCGTGGCCCGAGCCGCAGCCCAATCCCGTCGCGCCCGGCATGGCGGGACCGTTGCTGCGCTGGCTTGCGATCAACGAACGCGAAGTCGCCGCCAGCATGCGATGGGCGTTGCAGCCGAAGGACTGGCTGCGCGTGCGGCTCGGCGGCGCGTTCGTCACCGATCCCTCCGACGCCTGCGCGACGGCCCTTGCCGCGCCTTCCGGCGAATGGGACGAGGCGCTCATCGACCGGGCCGGCTTGCCGCGCGAGTGGTTCGCGCCGCTGGCGGCATCGCATGCGCAGGGCGGCGTGCTGTCAGCGCAAGCGGCGGCGAAACTGGGCTTGCGCGCCGGTATTCCGATGGCGGTCGGCGCGGGCGATACGCCTTGCGCCGCGCTCGGCAGTGGCCTCATCGGCGATGGCGATGCGCTGCTGACCACGGGCAGCGGCGGGCAGATCGTCGTGATGTGCGAGGAAGCGCCGGCGTCGATGCGCGGCTTGCATACGTATCGCGGGGCGACCGGGACGTGGTATCGCATGGCCGCGATGCAGAACGTCGGCGTCGCGCTGGAAGCGGTGCGCGCCTGGCTCGGTTACGCAAATTGGCCCGCCGCCTACGACGAGGCCTTCGCCGCCGACGCCAGCGCTTCCGTCAGCTTCCTGCCGTACTTGAGCGGAGAACGCTCGCCGTGGATGAACCCGGCGGCGCGCGGCGGCTGGCTGGGCCTCGGTCTCGACGATACCCGCGGCTCGCTGATGCGCGCCGCGTTCGAAGGCGTCGCATTCGCATTGCGCGCGGGCCTCGATGCGATTCGACGCAGCGGCACGCCGTTGATGGCGATGCGTCTTGCGGGCGGCGGTTCCATCGATGCACGCTGGCGTCAGCTTCTCGCCGATGCGCTCGACGTCGAACTGCACGCCGTCGATTGCCCGAACGCGGCGGCGCGCGGTGCGGCGATGCTTGGCGGCATCGCGGCGGGGCATTGGCGCGCGACGGAACTCGCAGCGCTTGCGCCCACAGCGACGCGCGTCGCTTCCCCGCGAGCCGACGCCGCGCTCCAGGACAGGCACGCGCGTTTCATGGATCTGTACGGGCGCGTCGAAAGCTGGTTCTGACGGCGCGCGCGTTAGCCCTTACACTTTGGCCTCGGCTTCACGTCCCTCGAGTCTCATCGAGCACGGCAGCGCCATCCGGCGCATCAAGACAACATCGATCTTTCGCTATGTCCGCATCCGCACCGTCGCAACCCGACTTCCGCTCGCGCCAGTTCCTGCTCGATCACGCGCTGCGCACGATGATCTTCTATCACCCGCACTGCATGGATCCCGCAGGCGGCTTCTATCATTTCTACAAGAACGACGGCACGGTCTATGACCGCAAGACGCGTCATCTCGTGTCGAGCACGCGCTTCGTGTTCAACTACGCGATGGCGTACAAGCATTACGGTCTCGACGAGTATCGCGGCGGCGTGCGGCATGGTATCGACTATTTGCGCGAGTTCCATCGCAACCCGCAAACGGGCGGCTATGCGTGGACGCTGAACGGCCGCGAAGTCACCGATGCGACCAATCATTGCTATGGCCTCGCGTTCGTCGTGCTCGCGTATGCAAAGGCGGTCGAAGCGGGCTTCGACGAGGCGCGCGCCTATCTCGACGAAACCTGGCAACTGATGGAAACGCGCTTCTGGGACGCCGCCCACGGTCTCTACAAGGACGAGGCGAGCGCGGAGTGGAAGGTGTCGGAGTATCGCGGGCAGAACGCGAACATGCATGCGTGCGAGGCGTTTCTCGCCGCGTTCGAGGCGACCGGCGAGACGCGTTATCTCGATCGCGCCGCGCTGCTCGCGGACAACATGGTGAACCGCCAGGCGGCGCTCGCGGGCGGCCTCGTGTGGGAGCATTACAAGCCGGACTGGTCGATCGACTGGGACTACAACAAGGGTGATCGCAGCAATATCTTCAGGCCGTGGGGCTTTCAGCCGGGGCATCAGACCGAATGGGCGAAGCTGCTGCTGATTCTCGACCGGCATCGGCCCGAAGCGTGGCATCTGCAACGCGCACGCGAACTGTTCGACCGCGCGCTGGCATCGTCGTGGGACGCCGAGCACGGCGGCATGGTCTACGGCTTCGACACCGAAGGCAGGTTCTACGACGAGGACAAGTACTTCTGGGTGCAGGCGGAGTCGCTCGCGGCGGCGGCCTTGCTCGCGGACCGCATGCAGCGCGAAGGCGACGCCGATGCCGCCGCGCATTACTGGCGCGAGTACGACCGTCTGTGGGCCTATAGCTGGACGCATTTCGTCGATCATCGGTACGGCGCGTGGTATCGCATCCTGAGCCGCGACAATCGCCAGTACAGCGACGAGAAAAGCCCCGCCGGCAAGACCGACTATCACACGATGGGTGCGTGCTACGAAGTCCTGAACGTCATCCGATGAATCAATCAAACGCAAGCAACCGAGGAAACTGAACGATGAAGACAAAAGCCGCCATCGCATGGAAAGCAGGCCAGCCGCTCACCATCGAGGAAGTCGATCTTGAAGGCCCGCGTGCGGGCGAAGTGCTGATCGAAGTGAAAGCGACGGGCATCTGCCACACCGACTACTACACGCTGTCGGGCGCGGACCCGGAAGGCATTTTTCCGGCGATTCTCGGCCATGAAGGCGCGGGCGTGATCGTCGACGTCGGGCCGGGCGTCGGCACGCTGAAGAAGGGCGATCACGTGATTCCGCTCTACACGCCGGAATGCCGCGAGTGCAAGTTCTGCTTGTCGCGCAAGACGAATCTCTGCCAGAAGATTCGCGCGACGCAAGGCAAGGGCCTCATGCCCGATGCGACCTCGCGCTTCTCGCTCGACGGCAAGCCGCTCTTTCACTACATGGGCACATCGACGTTCTCGAACTACATCGTGGTGCCTGAAATCGCCGTGGCGAAGGTGCGTGAAGATGCGCCTTTCGACAAGATCTGCTACATCGGCTGCGGCGTGACGACGGGCGTCGGCGCGGTCGTGTATTCGGCGAAGGTGGAAGCGGGCGCGAACGTCGTCGTGTTCGGGCTGGGCGGCATCGGCCTGAACGTGATTCAGGGCGCGAAGATGGTCGGCGCGGACAAGATCATCGGCGTCGATATCAATCCCGGCCGCGTCGAACTGGCGAAGAAGTTCGGCATGACGCACTTCATCAATCCGAACGAGGTGGAGAACGTCGTCGATCACATCGTGCAACTGACCGATGGCGGCGCGGACTATTCGTTCGAATGCGTCGGCAACGTGAAGCTGATGCGTCAGGCGCTCGAATGCACGCACAAGGGCTGGGGACAGTCGTTCATCATCGGCGTGGCGGCGGCGGGCGAAGAAATCAGCACGCGTCCATTCCAGCTCGTCACGGGCCGTGAGTGGAAGGGTTCGGCGTTCGGCGGCGCACGCGGCCGCACGGATGTGCCGAAGATCGTCGACTGGTACATGGAAGGGAAGATCAATATCGACGACCTCATCACGCATCATCTGAAGCTCGATCAGATCAACGACGGCTTCGACCTGATGAAGAAGGGCGAGTCGATCCGTTCCGTCGTCATCTATTGAGCGAAGGAGACCGCCATGCTCGAACTCATCGAGGAGCACCGTTGTTTCGATGGCGTGCAGCGCATCTATCGCCATGAGTCGGAAGCGATCGGCCTGCCGATGCGCTTTTCCGTCTTTCTCCCTGCACAGGCCGCTTCGGCGAAGGTGCCGGCGCTGTTCTACCTCGCCGGCCTGACGTGCACCGAGGAGACGTTTGCGATCAAGGCGGGCGCACAGCGTTACGCGGCGGAACATGGCATCGCGCTGATCGCGCCGGATACGAGTCCGCGCGGCGCGGACATTCCCGGCGAGAAGGATGCGTGGGACTTCGGCGCGGGCGCGGGCTTCTACGTCGATGCGACGCAAGAGCCGTGGAGCAGGCGGTATCGCATGTACTCGTACGTGACGCAGGATTTGCGCCGCGCGGTGCTGGCTGAATTGCCCGTTCGCGAGGACCGGCTAGGCATCTTCGGGCATTCGATGGGCGGGCATGGCGCGCTCGTGCTTGCGCTGCGCAATCCGGACATCTATCGCAGCGTGTCGGCGTTCGCGCCGATCGCGGCGCCGTCGCAATGTCCGTGGGGCGTGAAGGCGTTCACCGGCTATCTCGGCGACGACCGCGAAGCATGGAAGCAATACGATGCGAGCGAGCTCGTCAAAGGCGATGCCGCTTCGCGCTTCGAAGGCGGGATTCTGATCGATCAGGGACTGGCGGATCAGTTCCTCGCCGAGCAGCTTCATCCGGATGTGTTCGAGCGCAATGCGCGCGAGGCAGGACATAGCGTGACCGTGCGACGGCACGAAGGCTATGACCACGGGTACTTCTTCATCTCGACGTTCGTCGGCGAGCATATCGCGCATCATGCGCGGGTGTTGTGCCGCTGAAGCACTGAAACGCCGGTCGTGTCCGTCGCGGCACGACCGTTTTCCCGGCGGTCAATGACCGCGCCGCCCCAGCAAGCTCCCTCCATAGACCACCGCCGCGAGCATCGTGATCCAGAAGCTCGTCGGCCAGTCGGTGTAATAGGCGAGCGTCAATCCGATCCACGCCTGGCCCAGCGCAAACAGCGCCGCGAGCGCCAGTCCGGCCGACAAGCGCGTCGTCACGTTCTGCGCGGCAGCGGCCGGCCCGACCATCAGCGCGAACACGAGCAGCACGCCGACGATCTGCGTGCACGCCGCGACCGCGAGCGCCGTGATCGCGAGAAACAGCACCGACACGAGCCGCAGCGATACGCCTTTCGCCTCCGCCAGCTCCGGCTGCAGCGACGCAAACAGCAGCGGCCGCATGATGACGCCGAGCGCGAGCAGGCTCACCGCCGCGAGTCCCGCCAGCAAGACGAGCGTCGCGTGATTCACGCCGAGCACGTTGCCGAACAGCAGTGCGGTCGCTTGCGTCGCGTACGCGGTGAAGAAATGCAGAAACAGCAGGCCGAAGCCGAGCGATAACGAAAGAATCACGCCGATGGCCACATCGCGGCCCGACAGTTTCTCGCCGAGCGCGCCCATGCCGACGCCCGCCGCGAGCGTGAAGCCGACCATGCCCCAGATCGGCGGCATGCCGAGCAGCACCGCGCCTGTCGCGCCGGTGAAGCCGACGTGCGATAGCGCGTGACCCGCGAAGGTCTGTCCGCGCATCACCAGAAAGTAGCCGACGATCCCCGACAGCACCGCGACGATCCCCGACGCCGCGAATGCATTCACCATGAAGTCGTATTCAAACATTGTGCGTGTGCTTTCCCTTCTTGCCGTGACCGTGCGCGGAGCCGTGCGCGTGATCGTGATCGTGATCGTGTTCATGCTCGTGCCCATCGCCTCCCTCGTGCGCGTGGTCGAGCTTGTCGATTTCGACATCGCCGGACATCACGAAAATGCGGCCGTTCACGCGCATCACCTCGATGGGCGAGCCGTAAAGACGCGACAGCACGGGCCTGGTGATGACCTCTTCGACGGTGCCGAGCGCCGCGCGCCCGTTGCCGAGGTACAGCACGCGATCCAGCGAATTTAGAAGCGGATTCAGTTCATGCGCCGAAAACAGCACGGTGATGTTCAGCTCGCGCTGCACGCGCCGCACCAGTTCGACGACGCCGGTCTGATGACGCGGATCGAGGCTGATGAGCGGCTCGTCGAGCAGCAGCAGACGCGGATTGCCGAGCAGACATTGCGCGAGCAACAGCCGCTGGCGCTCGCCGCCCGATAGCTCCGACAGCGGCCGGGCCGCCAGTTGCCGCGCGCCGACGAGATCGAGCACGCGCTCGACATCGGCGCGAATGCGGGCATTGCGATGCGGCAAGCCCCAGCGATGCCCGTCCGCCGCCATCGCGACGAAATCGCGGCCCAGCACGCGGCGGCCCGCGAGTCCGCTGCGAATCTGCGGCATATAGCCGATGGATGCGTTGCCGCGCATCACCGCTTCGCCGTTCACGCGGATCGCGCCCGAGGCGACCGGCACGAGGCCGAGCAGGGCGCGCATCAGCGTGGTTTTGCCCGCGCCGTTCGGCCCGAGCACGCCGATGAATTCGCCGGTGTTCACGGTGAAGCTCGCGTCGTTGAGAATCGCGCGCCCGCCGAGTTCGAGCGTCACGCGATCGACTTCGAGCGCGGCCTGTGGCTCGTGGGTCATCGTTGCCATCCTTGCAGCGCGCCCGCGAGGGCGTCGAGTTGCGTCTGCATCCATTGCTGATAGGTCTTGCCGGCGGGCAGCGTCTCCGTCACGCTGATGCTCGGCACGTGCGCGTCCTTCGCGACATCGAGCAGCCGCCGCGTGAGCGCGCCCGTCGCCTGGCTGTTGTAGATCAGCACGTGCACGCGCCGCTCGCGCAGGTCTTTCTCGAACGCGGCGATGTCGGCGGGGCTCGGCTCGGTCTCGTTCATCTCGGCGGCCTGGAAGCGCTGGTTGCGCATCTCGAAGCCGATCGCATCGGCCATATAGCCGAATACCGGTTCGGTCGCGGTCACGGGCACGCCCTTGAAGTGCGACTTCATCACCGCGATGCGCGCGTCGACGGGCTTCAGCGAATCGAGGAAAGCGGCGAGGCGTGCGTCGTAATCGCTCTTGTGCGCCGGGTCCGCGCTCGACAAATACGCGCTCACCGCTCTCGCGACGGCGGGCATCGTCGGCGGGTCGTACCAGAGATGCGGATTGTCGCCGGGCTTCTTGCCGGTGAGTTGCGCCGCGACGATCACCGTGCGCTTGCCGTTGCCCTTCGATGCGCCGAGCAGCTTGTCCATCCACGGGTCGTAGTCCGCGCCGTTATAGACGACGAGCGCGGCATGCTGAAGCGCGCGCGCAGTTTTGGGGCTGGCTTCGAACAGATGCGGGTCCTGGTCCGGGTTGCTGAGGATGCTTGTCACGTCCACGCGGTCGCCGCCCAACTGGCGGATGACATCGCCATAAAAATTCTCCGCCGCGACGATCGCGACGCGTGCGTTTTGCGCCGGCGTTTGCGCGGCGGCGGTGTGGCAGAGGCTGAACGCAACGGCGATGCAGGTCAGGACATGCGCGAGTTTCATCGTTTTCCTTGTGGGGATGCGGAATGTCATGCGCCGTGCTGCGCGCGGTGTTTGAACTGACAGTCGCTGCACAGGCCGCTCAGTTCGACGACCTGATGACGCACCTGAAAGCCGTGCGCGGTCGGATTCGCGGACAGCGACGAAGCGAGTTCCCGGCCCTGGATTTCGAGCGTCGCGCCGCATTCGTCGCAGATGAGGAACTGGCTTTCGTGGGGCTTGCCGGCATCGCAGCACGCGACGAAAGCGTTCTTCGACTCGATGCGATGCACGAGGCCGTTTTCGACGAGAAAGTCCAGCGCGCGATAGACGGTCGTCGGCGGCACGCGCGCGCCGCGTTTGGGCTCCATCGCGTCGATGAGGTCGTAGGCGCCGATCGGCTTGTGCGCCTTCAGCACGAGTTCGTAGACGTGGCGACGCAGCGGCGTCAGCGCGAGGCCGCGCTCATCGGCGAGCGCTTCGGCGCGGGCGAGCATGGTTTCGATGGACGCGGTCATGTCGTGATCGCCGTGGATTGCGGCGTTTCGATTGAATTGTCGCGATGATATAACGTATCAACGGGATGTGCACGCGTTCGACCGTCGGCACCGGTACTGCGGAGGCGTAATTAGCGGCGAGACAGGCGGCCAGCCTGCGCGTCTCGCATGATCGCGTAGATGAGAGGGTCGTTCGTCACGCGGATTCGACCGATATGCGTGACTTTTCCGTGCACTGTAGTCGCGCCCAGCACGAACTGGCAGTCGTCATAGCACGTCAGCGTTCCGGTGCTCAGACCGTCCTGGTAACGAACGGCGGGCCCACCCTTGCGGGCGCCCAGAAACCAGACGAGAACTCGCGATTCCGCGTCGACACCATTGATGGGAATCTTCGCGTACTCGAATGCATCGCCGCGTCTTCCGACATAGAAGTGGTCGGGCTCAGTCGTCGGCGCGTTCGGATTCGCACGCTCTGGAACGGTCGCTTGGCTCGTGGCAATCGATTCTTGACCGATGAGCAAGACCGCCGACGCAATACAGACCGCGAGATGGCCACGCCAGCGATTCATGGCGTGCGCAGCCCTTTCGCCGGACGCGAAGCTCCAGCCAGGCTGCGGGCGTCGAGATCGATACGACAGGCTTCGAAAAACTCCGCTTTCGTCCGCCATTTGGACTGACCGTTCGGCGAACCGAACACGAGTTCATCGTCCCTCGGCGCATCGTAGGTATCAGGCGCGACCGAGAAGCGCGTCTTTCGCGAAGCCAGCGCGACGAGCGTCTTCTTTCCGGACGGCGCGATCTTGAACACGCGTATCCATGCCGGATGGTCGCCTAGCGCGGACGGGTCGGTGGCTTCCTCGTCGTCGTTCGCCGTGCGCGGCGCCCATCCAACCACGATGACTTCCGCCGCCTTGCCGCTTCCGTCGAGAAGCTCCTGACGTTGCACTTGTTTGCCGAGCAACTGGAATCGAGACACCGGCACGTGCGAGCCCGCCCGGAAGTATTCTGCGATGACCCAGTCGCCGCCTGAGGACACGATCGGAACGTCGCGACGGCGATCGTAGCGATAGATCGCCGGCATATGGGACAACACGGATTGCGGCACGGCCGCGTCGGGAAACGAATAACGCGCCGGCTTGAAGTCTCCGGTCTCCGACTTGATGGAGTTCGCCGCACTCATGTCCAGAGGCAGTTGCCGAGGCTGCAATGCGATGGATATGAGTCGTCCGCCCGCGAGTTTCGCGACATAGGGCGGATGGGACGACTCCACGGTCCTAACGGGAATCGTGTCCCGAGATGACGCAGAAGCGTTCGCTGTGAAGGTGGGGAGCAGTATCGCAATCGCGCACAGTAACGTCTTGAAGCGGGTGTTCATTCGTATCGGTTCGTTCGGTCGTGAGCGGCAGGCTTTCGGGAAGTCTGACGTGTGCTGTCAAATGGGCCGGCAGTGCTTCGGTCAACGCGAAAGGTCCGCACCGCCCGGCGTGCATCGCGTTCCCATCGCAAACTTGACGTCTTCGATACCGTGGTCGCCTGCCACGCAGAGCTAATGACCTCGTTCGCGGAAACGAGGAACATTGCGGAGCGCCGCGCGGCTCGTCAACGAGACCAATCCTAGAACCGCGCATTGGCCGATAGACCGTGACGAGCGCAGCGGCAGCAACCCGCAAGTTGGCGCACTGCACCATCGATGCCTCGTTTTCCCACCTTGACATCGCCTCGTCCAGCACCGATCATTCGATCACACAACGAGCAATTGTTCGGCCGCAGAGCGTTCGCTCACCATTGCGCCGAACGAAGACCCGGAGACATCGGTGAGACTGAAAGACAAGATCGCGGTCATCACAGGCGCGGCGAGCGGAATCGGTGAGGCGGTCGCGCGGCGTTATCTCAACGAAGGCGCGAAGCTCGTCATCGTCGACGTCAAGGACGAGCAGGCGCTTTCGCAGCGCTTCGCCGACGCATCGGACCGGGTCCTTGCGCTCAGAGCGGACGTCACGCGCCGGGAAGACATCGAGCGCATCGTGGCGAGCGCCGTCGAGCGCTTCGGCGGCATCGACATTCTGTTCAATAACGCGGCGCTCTTCGACATGCGCCCGATCCTCGACGAATCCTGGGACGTGTACGACCGCCTGTTCGCGGTCAACGTGAAAGGCATGTTCTTCCTGATGCAGGCCGTCGCCGCACGCATGGTCGAGCAGGGACGGGGCGGCAAGATCATCAACATGTCGTCGCAGGCGGGGCGGCGCGGCGAGGCGCTCGTCGCCCACTATTGCGCCACGAAGGCGGCGGTCATCAGCTACACGCAATCAGCGGCGCTCGCGCTCGCGAAAGAACGCATCAACGTGAACGGCATCGCGCCGGGCGTCGTCGATACCCCGATGTGGGAACAGGTCGATGCGCTCTTCGCACGCTACGAAAACCGGCCGCTCGGCGAGAAGAAACGCATCGTCGGCGAGGAAGTGCCGCTCGGGCGCATGGGCGTGCCCGCCGATCTGACCGGCGCCGCGCTGTTCCTTGCATCGGCCGATTCCGATTACATCACCGCCCAGACCCTGAACGTGGACGGCGGCAACTGGATGAGTTGATCCGCGCATGCGCCTTGCAGCATCGGGCGCACCGTCTATATTGAAACGGCGTCGCGGACGATGAAACCGCGCGAAAGCACTCAACTCACGCGTGCATCGCGCATCGACACAAGGCAGACAGACGGCCCTCGATGACCGTCCCTGCGCCCGTGCTAACGAAAAAGGAGACGAACCGAATGAACCGCACCCAACGCATCGTTCCAGCACAGCCGCGCGCGCGGCGGGCCACCACCGCATTCCTGACCCTGTCGGCGATGTCGGCCGCGCTCGCGACCGCGGCTCTCGTGCCGCTTTCCGCACAAGCCGCGACGACCATCACCATCGCGACGCTCAACAATCCGGACATGATCGAGCTGAAGAAGCTCTCGCCGGCATTCGAGAAAGCGAATCCCGACATTCAGCTCAAGTGGGTGATCCTCGAAGAAAACGTGCTGCGCCAGCGCGCAACGACCGACATCACCACCAACAGCGGCCAGTTCGACGTACTGACCATCGGCACGTATGAAGCGCCGCAGTGGGGCAAGCGCGGCTGGCTTTCGCCGATGACGGGCCTGCCCGCCAACTACGATCTCGACGATGTCGTGAAGACCGCCCGCGACGGCCTCTCGTACAACGGCCAGCTTTACGCGCTGCCGTTCTACGTCGAAAGCTCGATGACGTATTACCGCAAGGATCTTTTCCAGGCCGCCGGCCTGAAAATGCCGGACCAGCCGACGTACGACCAGATCAAGCAGTTCGCCGACAAGCTCACCGACAAGTCGAAGGGCCAGTACGGCATCTGTCTGCGCGGCAAGGCGGGCTGGGGCGAGAACATGGCTTTCGTCTCGACGGTGGTGAATACCTTCGGCGGCCGCTGGTTCGACGAGCAATGGAAGGCGCAGCTCGATTCCCCAGAGTGGCACAAGGCAGTTTCCTTCTACGCCGACCTGCTGAAGAACGACGGCCCCCCGGGAGCCAGCTCGAATGGCTTCAACGAAAACCTCACGCTGATGTCGTCCGGCAAGTGCGCGATGTGGATCGACGCCACTGTCGCGGCCGGCATGCTCTACAACAAGTCGCAATCGCAAGTCGCGGACAAGATCGGATTCGCCGCCGCGCCGACGCAGGTCACGCCGAAGGGTTCGCACTGGCTGTGGTCGTGGTCGCTCGCGGTGCCGAAGACGTCGAAGCAGCAGGATGCCGCGAAGAAGTTCGCCGCGTGGGCCACGTCGAAGGAATACATCGAGATGGTCGGCAAGGACGAAGGCTGGGCGTCGGTGCCGCCGGGCACGCGCAAGTCCACCTATGCGCGGCCCGAGTACAAGCAGGCCGCGCCGTTCGGCGACTTCGTGCTGAAGGCGATCGAAACCGCGGACCCGAACGATTCGTCGCTGAAGAAGGTGCCGTATAGCGGCATCCAGTTCGTCGGCATCCCCGAGTTCCAGTCGTTCGGCACCGTCGTCGGACAGTCGATTGCCGGCGTCGTCGCCGGGCAGACGAGCGTCGACAATGCGCTGAAGGCGGCCAACGCGGCAGCCGATCGCGCAGTCAAGCAAGCCGGGTATCAGAAGTAAATCCACGCAGTGTGCGGGCCGCACGATGCGGCGCGGCCCGCTGGCATCATCGAGAGGTGACACGATCATGCGTCAACTGAATCCCGCCATCACCGATCACTTCGAGGAGTCCGCCGCCGAGCGCGACAAGAAGCGCGCGAAGTCGGTCCGCTGGCTCATCACGCCATCGTCCGGATTGCTGTTCCTGTGGATGGCCATTCCGCTCGCGATGACGATCTGGTTTTCGTTCTCGCGCTACAACCTGCTCAATCCCGATGTCAAAGGATTCGCGGGCTTCGACAACTTCGAGTTCCTCGTCACCGATCCGGCGTTCGGGCCGTCCATCGGTCATACGCTGACGCTGATCATTTCAGTGCTGGCGATCACGGTTATCGGCGGCGTGCTGCTCGCCGTGCTGTTCGACCGCAAGTTCGTGGGGCAGGGCATTGCGCGGCTGCTCGTGATCGCGCCGTTCTTCGTGATGCCCACGGTCTCGGCGCTGATCTGGAAGAACATGATCCTGCATCCGGTGTATGGCCTCGTCGCCTCGCTGATGCGATCGCTCGGGCTTCAGCCGATCGACTGGTTCGCGGACTATCCGCTCTTCGCGGTGATCGTGATCGTCGCGTGGCAGTGGCTGCCGTTCGCGTTCCTTATCCTCTTCACCGCGATTCAATCGCTCGATCAGGAGCAGAAGGAAGCGGCGCGCATCGACGGCGCCGGCCCGTTCTCGATGTTCTTCTTCATCACGTTGCCGCATCTGAAGCGCGCGATCGCGGTCGTCGTGATGATGGAAACCATCTTCCTGCTCTCGATCTTCGCTGAAATCTATACGACGACCGGCGGCGGCCCTGGCACCGCAACGACGAACCTTTCGTATCTCATCTACGCGCTGGGTCTCCAGCAATTCGACGTGGGTCTCGCATCGGCGGGCGGCATTCTGGCGGTCATTCTGGCGAACATCGTTGCGTTCTTCCTCGTTCGCATGCTCGCGAAGAACCTCAAAGGGGAGTACGAGTCATGAGCACGCATCCCGTTACCACTACGACTTCCGTGCCCGTGCTGGAGCATGTGAAGCGCATCGTGCCCGGCGTCGTCGCGTGGATCGTCTCCATCCTGCTGTTCTTCCCGATCTTCTGGATGACGATCACCGCGTTCAAGACCGAGCAGCAGGCGTATGCGTCGTCGCTGATCTTCTCGCCGACGCTCGACAGCTTCCGCGAAGTGTTCGCGCGCAGCAACTACTTCGGCTTCGCGCTGAACTCGGTGATGATCTCCGTGGGCGTCACGGTCATCTGCCTGATTCTGGCGGTGCCGTGCGCGTACGCGATGGCGTTCTTTCCCACGAGAAAGACGCAAAAGCTGCTGTTGTGGATGCTCTCCACGAAGATGATGCCGTCGGTCGGCGTGCTGGTGCCGATCTATCTGATGTGGAAGAACGCGGGCCTGCTCGATACGGTCAGCGGTCTCATCATCGTGTACACGCTGATCAATCTGCCGATCGCGGTGTGGATGGCCTTCACGTACTTCAACGAAGTGCCGAAGGACATCCTGGAAGCGGGGCGCATCGACGGCGCGACGACGTGGCAGGAGATCATCTATCTCCTCATGCCGATGGCGCTGCCGGGGCTCGCATCGACGGGGCTGCTGCTCATTATCCTGTCGTGGAACGAAGCATTCTGGAGCATCAACTTGTCGAGTTCGAACGCTGCGCCGCTGACGGTGTTCATTGCGTCGTACTCGAGTCCGGAAGGCTTGTTCTGGGCCAAGCTCTCGGCGGCTTCGTTGCTCGCGGTCGCGCCGATTCTGATTGTCGGCTGGCTGTCGCAGAAGCAGCTGGTGCGCGGCCTGACGTTCGGCGCGGTCAAGTGAGGGCGGGCTCGTGACATCAAGTTCATTCGAAGCGGCCAACCTCGAAGATCGCCTGATGATCTGCGATTGCGACGGCGTGTTGATCGACAGTGAAGCCGTGGCGGCGCGCATGCTCGTGACCGAGCTGGAGGCGTTATGGCCGGGCGTCGATGTCGAACCGGTGGTGATGCCGCTGCTCGGCTTGCGCATCGAAGCGGTGCTCGCGAGCGCGGCCGATACGGTGAATCGCACGCTCACGCCGGAGCAGGTCGTCGCGATCCGGCGGTCCGTCGAAGCGGCAGCGGTGCAGGCGCCGCCCGTGGAAGGCATCGAAGCGGCGCTCGCTGCGGTGCCGCTCAACAAGGCCTGTGCAAGCAATAGCTTTTCTTCATATGTCGATACCGTGCTGCAACGCACCGGCCTCGTGCGCTTCTTCGGCGAGCGGCGTTTCTGCGCGGACATGGTGGCGAATCCGAAGCCCGCGCCCGACGTGTATCTCGCGGCGGCTCGCGCGATGGGCGTCGATCCGCTGCGCTGTCTCGTCGTCGAGGACAGCGTGACGGGCGTGACGGCGGCGAAGGCGGCGGGCATGCCGGTGCTCGGCTTCATCGGCGGCGGACATGCGACCGAAGGGCAGATCGGCGCGCTCGAGCGCGCGGGCGCTGAAATCGTGTTCGACGATATGGCGCGCCTGCCCGCGCTGGTCGATCAATGGCTCAAGCACGCGACGTTCGAGGCGAAGTAGCGCGCGTGACCCAAGAATGCACGGAGAGACAACATCATGGCTAGCCTGACCCTGCGCAATATCAACAAGCGATACGAAGACACCGAGGTGATGAAGAGCGTCAACCTCGATATCGATGACGGCGAGTTCGTCGTGTTCGTCGGCCCATCGGGCTGCGGCAAGTCCACGCTGATGCGCATGATCGCGGGTCTCGAAGACATCAGCGGCGGCGAACTGATGATCGACGGCACGCGCGTGAACGACCTGCCGCCCGCGAAGCGCGGCATTGCGATGGTGTTTCAGTCGTACGCGCTGTATCCGCATATGACGCTCTACGACAACATGGCCTTCGGCCTCAAGCTCGCGGGCGAGAAGAAGCCGGCCATCGACGCGGCGGTGAAACAGGCCGCGAAGATTCTGCACATCGATCATCTGCTGGACAGGAAGCCTAAACAATTGTCGGGCGGCCAGCGCCAGCGCGTCGCGATCGGCCGCGCGATCACGCGCAAGCCGAAAGTCTTTCTGTTCGACGAGCCGCTCTCGAATCTCGACGCCGCGTTGCGCGTGAAGATGCGCCTCGAGTTCGCGCGCCTTCACGACGATCTCAAGACGACGATGATCTACGTGACGCACGATCAGGTGGAAGCGATGACGCTCGCGGACAAGATCGTCGTGCTGTCGGCGGGCAATGTCGAACAGGTCGGCACGCCGAACACGCTGTATCACGCGCCGGCGAACAAGTTCGTGGCGGGTTTCATCGGCTCCCCGAAGATGAACTTTCTGTCGGGCACCGTGGTGCAGGTGCGCGACGGCGGCGTGCTCGTGAAGTACGCGACCGGCGAAACGCAACTCGCCGGCGTGCTGCCGGGCAATGCAAAGGCGGGCGATGCGGTGACGGTCGGCATCCGGCCGGAGCATTTGCAGCCGGTGACGGCATCGAGCGAGTTTGGCGTGTCCGCATCGACGATGACGGTCGAAACGCTCGGCGACGCCGCGTATCTCTACGCCGAGACGCAGGTCGCGCCCGATGGCCTCATCTCGCGCATTCCGCCGCTGGAAAAGCATGCGCGCGGCGAGAAGCTGAGGCTCGGCGCCGAGCCGGATCACTGCCATATGTTCGACGCGGAAGGGCAGGCGTTCCGGCGCAACGTGGTCGAGGCTTATCTGAAGGAGCATCCGGAAGTGAGGCCGATGCGCGCATCGGCGTAAGCCGCGTTGTTTCGTCGATGGACGGGCGATAATGCCGGTTCGGATTCGCTCATCCATCGACCACCATGCCCGTCATCAACGAACTCTTCGTCTATCCGGTCAAGTCTTGTGCGGGCATCACCCTGCAACGCGCGACGCTGCTCGAAACAGGCCTCGAATACGACCGCAACTGGATGGTCACCGACGCATCGGGCGGCATGATCACGCAGCGCACCCACCCGCGCATGGCGCTGATCCGGACCGCATTCGATGGCGATCATCTGACGCTCAGCGCGGCCGGCATGCCGACCTTGCGCACGCCGCTCGATGTCCGCGCGCTGAACGGCACGGACCGCATGCAGGCGACGGTATGGGGCGACACGGTCGATGCGCTCGACACGGGCTCTGAAACGTCGCAATGGCTCGGTGATTTTCTTGGCGTATCGGCGAAACTCGCGCGCTTCGGGCCGGGCGCTCGCCGCGCGGTCGATGAGAAATGGACCGCGCCTATCGACACCCAAACGCGCTTCGCCGATGGTTTCCCGCTGCTCGTGCTCGGTCAGGCATCGCTCGACGATCTCAACGCGCGTCTCATGCAGAAGGGCGCGCCGGCGATATCGGCGGATCGGTTCCGGCCAAACGTGGTCGTCGGCGGGCTGGATGCGTTCGAGGAAGACTATGTCGGCGACATGCGGGTTCGTGCGGCGAGCGGCGACGTGCGTCTGCGGCTCGTCAAGCTCTGCACGCGCTGCCCGGTGCCGACGATCGATCAGCTTACCGGCGCGCCGAATCCCGCGTGGCCGCACGAGCCGCTCGACACGATGAGCACGTGTCGCGCGAGCGCGCAACATGGCGGCAAGCTGACGTTCGGGAAGAACGCGATTGTCGTCGATGGCGAGGGCATCGCGCTCGAAGCGGGGCAGGCAGTCGAAGCCGAGATCGCGTTCTGAGCTTCAGAGTCTAGGGGTCAAGCGTCCAACGCGGCGCGGGCGCACAGTTCGTCGGTGACGAGCCCGGAGAGCCACTGACCTTTGAGCGCGGCGATCAGCGCGTTGCGTTTGCGCTCGCCGCCTGCGAAGCCGATGGTCGGACGCCTGGGCGGCGAATCGAGCTTGAGGCTCGTGACGCGTGCGCCTGTCGTCGACGTGACGCGCTTGCCTTCGGCGTCGATGGGCAGCCCGAGCCATTCGGCGACCGCGCCGCCTTGCATCATTTCTTCGACTTCGCCGCGCGTGATGAAACCGTCTTCGTGCAGCGGACAGTTGATGCCGATGTTGCCGATGCCGACGAAGGCCACATCGGCCTGTTGCGCGAGTTCGTCGACGATGCGGTATAGCCGGTGATTGACCCACTGCGCGCGTTCGGCTTCGCTGTCGGCCATGAGCGGCGCGGGCAGCATGAAGTGCTTGCCGCCGGTTTTTTCCGAGAGTTGCTGGGCGACGTCGTAGCGATTGAACGATCCGTCTTGCGCGATGGCGCCGACCATCGACACGAAGCGATGCTGTGGCCGGTCGATCTGTCCGATTTGCGCGACGACTGCTTTGAGCGTGCGTCCGCTGCCGATGGAGACGACGATGGGTTTTTCGTCGGTGAGATAGCGCTCCATGACTTGCGCTCCGGCGACGGCGAGCTTGCGGTCGACCTGTTCGGTGTTGTCGCCGTCGATGGGCACCACTTCGCACAGCGCGAGGCCGTAGCGGTCGCAGAGCTGTTGCGCGAGCGACAGGCAATCGGCGATCCGGTGATCGACGCGCACGCGGATGAGGTTTTTTTCGACGGCGAAGGCCACGAGGCGTTGCGCGACCGGGCGCGAGATTTGTAGCTTCTCGGCGATCTCGTTCTGCGTGTTGCCGGCGACGTAGTACAGCCACGCTGCGCGGGTTGCCAGGTCGAGCTTTTCGTTGGATTTTGGCACTTTGGGGTTCGCCGTTCTTTTCTTTTGGTGTTGAGCTTTTATTCGTGTCGGTCTGGTGGGGTGCCCCTTTGCGGGGCGGAGGTTTTTCTTCGGTTATTCGTGTCGGTCTATTAGCGCGCCCCTCCCCGGGGCGGGGGTCACTTTCTTTGCTGCTGCAAAGAAAGTAACCAAAGAAAGCAGCTTTTTTCTGAACCGCCCGAAGCACTAACTCGTGTGCTCACTTCGTAGAACATCGGTGGCACTCAGCTTGAAAGAGCCTTGAATCACCTTCCGCGCCCGCTGACAACTAACGTCCTCCGAGCCCCTTGGCTCGACAAAACCTCACTCGCACACAACCAACCGCAAACTCCAACCACTCCTAACACTACAGCAAAGACAGCACGCACCGCAAACACAGCAAAACTAGCAAACACAGCAAGCGCGACATATGCGGCGCAAGACAGCAAAGACAGCAAAGACAGCAAAGACAGCAAAGACAGCAAAGACAGCAAAGACAGCAAAGACAGCAAAGACAGCAAGCACAGGAGCTTCTTTCTTGATTGACGTTCAATGTAACTGCCTAACGTCTCGCAGGGGAATGGAGTAGCGTCGTCGCCGCTTGGCGGCTAGCGTTCGCGCTTGATGGCGCATTGTGTTCAGATCTGCGTTGGTGTTAACGAGCCAAGGGGCTCGGAGGACGTTAGTAGTCGGCGGGCGCGGAAGGTGATTCAAGGCTCTATCAAGCTGAGTGCCACTGATGTTCTACGGAGTGGCCACGCAAGTTAGTGGATTGGGCGGTTCGAGAAAAAGCTGCTTTCTTTGGTTACTTTCTTTGCATGGGACCAGAGTAAGGCGCTAAAGCGCCAACTCCGGTCGACAGCCAAGAAAGTGACCCCCGCCCCGGGGAGGGGCGAGCCAATAGACCGACACGAATACAAGCTCCACGAAAGCGAAGACCGACCACCCCCGTGCCACGAGCAAAGAAAGAAATCAAATCAACCGAGGCCGAGAAACATCAAACAAAGGCCGCACATGCTGATAAAGCTCACGAAACCCTTTAAGCCGCTGCCGCAAGACGAGATGCCGTTCGCCATCCGGCGAGAACTCCTGCTTAACCGAAGGCTTCGCAAGCACGACTGCAGGATCGCCCCCGGCTGCAAGCCACCCCAACCGTGCGGCCCCGAGCGCAGCCCCGGTTTCCCCGCCGCCGTGCGTCCGCGTAGGCGTATTGAACGCATCGGCGAACATCTGCCCCCAGTACGCGCTGCGGGCGCCGCCGCCCAACATCGACAATGCCCGCGTCTGCGTTCCGGCGGACTGCAAAGCATCCAGCCCATCGGTCAACGCGAGCGTCACGCCTTCGAGCACCGAATACCCGAGCAAAGCACGATCCGTCGCATGCGTCATGCCGAAAAACACGCCTTGCGCATAAGGATCGTTATGCGGCGTCCGCTCGCCGCTCAGATAAGGCAGGAACAACGGCGCAGTGGTCAAAACCTCCGCCGGCAAGGCCTCCACTTCAGCGAGCAAAGTGGGCTCGTCCGTGGACGTCAGCTTGCATACCCAGCGCAGACAGCTCGCCGCCGATAACACCACGCTCATCTGATGCCACCGATCCGGAATCGCATGGCAAAACGCATGCACCGCCGACGTCGGATTCGGCCGGAATCGGTCGCCCACCACGCACAGCACGCCCGATGTGCCCAGCGACAGGAAACCATCCCCCGGTTCAGTCGCACCGATGCCCACCGCGCTCGCCGCATTGTCTCCGCCGCCAGCCGCCACGATCACGTCATCACGCAAGCCAAGCTCCGCCGCCAGCTCCGGCAGCAAGGTGCCCGAAGGCTCGCTGCCCTCGGCCAGCGACGGCATCTGCTGCCGCGACATCCCGCACGCGGCAAGCAGTTCGTCGGACCAGTCGCGGCGCGCCACGTCGAGCCACAATGTCCCCGCTGCATCCGATGGATCGGACACCTTCGTGCCCGTCAAATGCATGCGCAAATAATCCTTCGGCAGCAGCACGCACGCGGTCTGCGCAAAGATGTCCGGCTCGTTGTGCCTCACCCACAGCAGCTTCGGCGCAGTAAAGCCCGGCATCGCCAGATTGCCGGCGATCTCGTGCAGATGCGGCGCACGCTCGTACAACTCGGCGCACTCCTTGTCGCTGCGCATGTCGTTCCAGAGAATCGCGGGACGCAGCACGCGATCGGTGGAATCGAGCAGCACCGCGCCGTGCATCTGTCCGGACAGCCCGATGCCGCGAACCTGCGCGAACTCCGCCGGATACTTCTCGCGCAGCCGGAAAAGCGCGGCGCGCGTGCCGTCCCACCAGTCGAGCGGATTCTGTTCCGACCAGCGCGGCTTGGGGCGCGATACGGTGAACGGCGTGCCCGCCGTGCCGACGACGCTGCCGTCGCCCGCAAGCAGCAGCACTTTCACTTCGGAGGTGCCGAGGTCGATGCCTAAGTACATGAACGATGCCTTGGTCGAGGCCGGGACTCATCCGGCAGAAACAGGGAATTTAACGCCGTGCGCGACGCCGCGCCATGAGCACAATACCGGAGCGGCGCATAGCCAGCACGCCTACGGACGATTCGCGAGCCACGCATCCACCCGTGCGATCGCCTTGCGCATCACGCGCTCGAGATTCTCGCTCTGCGCCATGCTGCCCCACAGGAGCTTGTCGGCGACGAACGCCTTGACCGGATCGCTCGCCGTGAAGTAGCCATGCGCGACGGCCGGGTCCATCACGCCGTCCTGATACGCATACGGCAGCTTGTTCTCGTGCCACCGTTCGAGGAAGCGGAAGAAGAGCGCGGGGAGAACCGCCGTCGCGTCCGGATCGACGTTGCGCGCGAAGCATTCCGACAGCGTCGGCGCGATGAAGCCCGGCAGCTTCGAGAACCCGTCCGCCGCGACGCGCTGGTTCGTGTCCTTGATATACGGATTGCTGAAGCGGTCGAGCACCACGTCGCGATACTTCGCGAGGTCGATGGGGCTTGGCGTGAGGCAGGGAATCACGTCCTCGGTGACATAGGCTTCCGCCAGCGCGCGAATCTCCAGGTCCTGCGTGCCTTCGTGGATATATTGCAGGCCGACGAGCGTACCCGCCCACGCAATGCAGCTATGGCTCGCGTTGAGAATGCGGATTTTCGCCTCTTCATACGGCAGCACCGATTCGACCATCTCCGCGCCGACCTTTTCCCACGCGGGACGGCCCGCGCAGAACTCGTCCTCGATCACCCACTGGATGAACTTCTCGCCCATCACCGGCGCGCGATCGTCGAATCCGGTCGCGGCCTTCACGCGCTCGGCGACATCGGGCGTCGGGCGCGGCGTGATGCGATCGACCATCGAGTTCGGACACGACGTATTCGCGATCATCCAGTCGCGCAGCGCGGTTTCGCCGCGCAATTGCAGAAACTCGAGCATGCCCGCCTTGAAGCGATCGCCGTTGCTGCGCAGGTTGTCGCAGTTCTGCAGCGATACCTTGCCCGCGCCGTTTTTCATGCGCGCATCGAGGATGGCGGCCAGCGCGCCATAGATCGTCGTTCTCGCGCCTTTCAGATCGGCAGCGAGGTCGGCGTTGGCCGTGTCGAGCCGGTCGTGCTCGTCGAGGTAATAGCCGCCCTCGGTCACGGTGAACGACACGATCCTGCATTCGGGCGCGGCGCCCGTCGCGATCAGTTGCGCGAGATCGGCGGACCACGGTACGACCTGTTTGATCGATTTCACCCTTTCGTATTCGCGCTCGCCCTGCGGCGTCACGGTCTCGAGCGTGTACTCGCCGTTTTGCGCGGCGAGTGCGTCGAGCACGGCGTTCATGTCGCCGCGAATGTTGCCGACGGCAAGCGACCAGCTCGCATCGCCGGATTCGATCAGCCGGTGCAGATACCACGCCTGATGCGCGCGATGAAACGATCCCGCCCCGATGTGCAGGATCACGTTCGCACTCGCCTTTGCAACGCTGGCTTCGCTACTCATGTCTTCTCTTCCCTTTGGCTATGCGCCCGTTCTGCGTGGACGGCTGACTGAACATTTGCTCGATAGGTGGTCGAATGATCGTATCCGCTATCCCGAAAGTCAAGGCGCGGCGCGGCTGCATCGTCGTTGCGATGCGGCGTGATTCGCCGATGCGGCCCGGCGTGATGCCTTAGGACTGGCGTCTGGCCTTCGACGCTGCACCGCACCAGAACGCGCGTCGTCGCTGATCGGGAATTACCCGGATAGTCAACGCGGCCTCGATTGGCGGAAGGTGCATGCGGCTTCCGTTCGAAACGACAGGCGCACCATAACGATAGAAAGATAGGAGACGCGAATGGACTATGTGATCGGCATCGACATCGGGACGCAGAGCACGAAGGCGCTGCTCGTCGATACGCAAGGCGCGATCGTCGCGCAGCATTCGAGCGCCTACCATCCCGACACGCCGAAGCCGCTCTGGGCCGAGCAATGGCCGCAAGTCTGGTTCGATGCCGTGACCGCGTGCATCGCGGCGTGCGTCGCGAAGGCGAAGGAGCAGGGCGTCGACGCGCGGCAGATCAAATCGCTATGCGTCAGCAGCCTTTATGGCGGCTCGGGCGTTCCCGTCGATGAACACATCGAGCCGCTCCATCCGTGCCTCATCTGGATGGACCGGCGCGCGACGGCCGAAGTGGACTGGGTGCGCGAGCACGTCGATGTCACGCGGCTCGCGGCGATCACGGGCAATGGCGTCGACAGTTACTACGGTTTCACGAAGATGCTGTGGCTGCGTAATCATCGGCCGGATGTCTGGAGCAGGACGCGCTGGCTGTTGCCGCCGAACGCGTTCGTGATCCAGCGGCTGACCGGCGAACTGGCGGTGGACCATAGCTCGGCCGGCAACATCGGCGGCGTGTACGACGTGAACGCCCGCGCGTGGTCGCACGAAGCGCTCGACATGCTCGGCATTCCCGCGTCGATGATGCCCGAGCGGCTCGTCGAATCGTCGGACGTGGTGGGCGGACTCCTGCCGCAATGGGCCGACCAACTCGGGCTCGCCGCCGGCACGCCGGTCGTCGCGGGCGGCGTCGATGCGGCCGTCGCGACCTTCGCCGCCGGCGTGACGCAGGCGGGGCACCACGTCGCGATGATCGGCACGAGCATGTGCTGGGGCTACATCAACCAGAGCGTCGATGCGCGGCACGGCCTCGTGTCGATGCCGCACGTCTACAACGGCAAGCGCGATCTCTACGTGTTCGGCGGCGCGAGCACGGCGGGCGCGTGCGTCGCGTGGTATCGCGATCAGTTCTGCCAGGCCGAGATCGAAGCCGCGAAGCAGTCGCCGCGCGGCGACGCGCATCGGCTGCTGGAAGAGGCGGCGTCGAAGGTCGCGGCGGGATCGGATGGCGTCGTGTTTCTGCCGTATCTGATGGGCGAGCGCAGCCCGGTCTGGGACGCCCATGCGAGCGGCACGTTCGTCGGCCTCAATCTCTTTCACACGCGGGCGACGCTGTATCGCGCGGTGCTCGAAGGCGTCGCGTTCGCACTGAAGCACAACATGGAGGCGGGGCGGCGCGGAGCGCAATCGCTGGATGACCGGCTGATCGTCGTCGGCGGCGCGGCGCATTCGGACTTGTGGATGCAGATCATCGCGGATGTGACCGGCTATCCGGTCGTGTCGATCG
Organism: Caballeronia sp. RCC_10; assembly: GCF_041360715.1. Taxonomy (NCBI): domain Bacteria; kingdom Pseudomonadati; phylum Pseudomonadota; class Betaproteobacteria; order Burkholderiales; family Burkholderiaceae; genus Caballeronia; species Caballeronia sp. RCC_10. The sequence goes on along the minus strand of NZ_JBFUPT010000001.1, from coordinate 871,093 downwards.
AACAGGAAGTCGAAGCCGCGATGGGCGCGGCCCTGCTTGCGGCGCTCGGCGCGGGACTCATCTCACGCGAAACCGCCGAAGGGGGATGGGTCACGCTCGTCGAGCGCGCGACGCCCGACGCCGGGCGGCAGCGCGTGTATCAGGAGCGGTTCGGCGTGTACGTCGATCTCTATCCGGCGCTCAAGGACGCGATGCACCGGCTGCGCGCCGAATAGCGCAACGGCTAGCGGGCAGCGCCCGCGTGCGCGTCGAACACCGGCCCCTGCACGAAGTGCACGTCGAACTGCTGAAGCGCGTTGAACTGCGCTTCGTCGGAGACATTCGAGAAGATCAGCGGAATCTTCAGCCGATGGGCGTAAGCCACGAGATGCTTCACGACGGAATCGCGCAGCGCGGCCCCGGCATCCATCTTGATGAAGTCGAGCCGCGCCATTTCCGACACCGCCATGATCTGCCCCGCGTTGGGCAGATTTCCCGCCACCCTGAAGCCGTAGTGCTGATAGCTCTTGGTCAGATAGCCGAGAAAGGTCTTGTGCGCGACCGCCGCCGCCGGCAGTTCGATCACCACGCGCGCCGGGTTGATCCCGAACTCCAGCAGCACCGACGAAAAGTGCAGCCCGTGATCGTACTTCACGCTTTTTAGCAGGCGCTCGTGCACGCGCAGAAAGAGCAAGCCCGTGCGCTGCCGCCCGAAAAAGTTGAACGCATGCAGCGTCCGCGACAGGCGGTCGAGCGCGACAAGCTCGCGGTCATCGTCGAAGCGGGCGAAGGGATCGCGCGGGACGTCGCCTTCGATCAGCGTCAGTGCCTGCAAGCCGAGTTCATCGCCGAACCGCTCCGCGCTTTCGTGCGATGCGGACAGCGTCTGCGGAAAGCTGTGCGTGCCGACATCGAAGATCGGCTCGTAGGCGCTCGCCACCGTCATTTCACCGTAATGCGCGATCGCCTCCCGCGCATGTTCGCCCTCGCCGAGAACGATATGCGCGCCGAGGAACCGATGTTCCGCAGCCCGGGCGACGAGTTCTGGCAAGGAAGGGGCGATCATGAGGGGTCGTGGAGGCGTTTTGAAGTTCTCGTATCGATGCTACCAGCGCGCAACCGATCGCCTTGCACCAAATCGACATATTGATATGCACGGCGCGCGGCGTCGAATCAGGGTATACCAGCTATTTCACTAATCGTAATCGGTTTACTATCGGTGAATGTCGAACCCTTGAGGACTTCCGCGATGTCCGCTTTCGAAACACACACCGACGCGAGCCGGCAGTATCAATCCGGCTTCGCCAACGATTTCGCCACCGAAGCGTTGCCCGGTGCGTTGCCGCTCGGCCGCAACTCGCCGCAGCGCGCCGCATACGGCCTGTATGCCGAGCAGCTATCCGGCACCGCGTTCACCGCGCCGCGTGCGCACAACCGGCGCTCGTGGCTGTATCGCATCCGGCCGGGGGCGGTGCACAAGCCGTTCACGCGCGTCACGGGCGACCGGCTGCGCGCGAAGCTCGTCGCGAATTTCGCCGATGTGCCGCCCACGCCGCCGAACCAGTTGCGATGGGACCCGCTGCCGATGCCCGCCGAACCCACCGATTTCATCGACGGCTGGGTGACGATGGCCGGCAACGGCGCGGCGGAATCCATGTCGGGCTGCGCGATTCATCTCTATGCCGCGAACCGGTCGATGCAGGACCGCTTCTTCTACGATTCCGACGGCGAATTGCTGATCGTGCCGCAGCAAGGGCGGCTGTCGATTGCGACGGAACTCGGCACGCTCGATGTCGCGCCGTTCGAAATCGCGGTGATTCCGCGCGGCGTGCGCTTTTCCGTGGCGCTGCCCGACGGCGAGGCGCGCGGTTACGTCTGCGAAAACTTCGGCGCGCTGCTGCAATTGCCCGATCTCGGGCCGATCGGCTCTAACGGCCTGGCGAACCCGCGCGATTTCCTCACGCCTCATGCCGCGTATGAAGATCGCGAGGGCGATTTCGAACTCGTGACGAAGCTGAACGGCGCGTTGTGGCGCGCGGACATCGGCCATTCGCCGCTCGATGTCGTCGCGTGGCACGGCAACTATGCGCCGTACAAGTACGATCTCCGGCACTTCAACACGATCGGTTCGATCAGCTTCGACCACCCCGATCCGTCGATTTTCCTCGTGCTGCAGTCTCCGAGCGATACGCCCGGCGTCGATTCCATCGACTTCGTGATCTTCCCGCCGCGCTGGCTCGCCGCCGAGGATACGTTCCGGCCGCCGTGGTTCCATCGCAATGTCGCGAGCGAGTTCATGGGCCTCGTGCACGGCGTATATGACGCGAAGGCCGAAGGCTTCCTGCCCGGCGGCGCGAGCCTGCACAACTGCATGTCGGGCCACGGGCCGGACGCGGAAACGTTCGAGAAGGCATCGAAGAGCGATACGTCGAAGCCCGCGAAGGTCGGCGACACGCTCGCGTTCATGTTCGAAACGCGCACGCTCATCAAGCCGACGCAGTTCGCGCTGGAAACCGCGCAATTGCAGGCGAATTACTACGAATGCTGGCAAGGCCTCACGAAACACTTCAATCCGGAGCAACGATGAACGACGCGCTGAAGGCGACACTCGCGCCCACGCTCAAAAGCTGGATCGAGTCCGCGAACGATCCGGCGAGCGACTTTCCGATTCAGAACCTGCCGTTCGGCATTTTCAGCGATGCCGTCGACGAGCGGCCGCGTGCGGGCGTGGCGATCGGCGAATGGATCGTCGATCTGGCCGCGCTGGAAGGCGAACGTCTGATCGACGCGCAGGGCGCTTTCGCCGCGCCGCGTCTGAACCCGTTCATCGCGCTCGGACGCGATACGTGGCGCGCGGTGCGGATCGCATTGAGCGGGCTGCTCGCGCAGGACACGCCGACGCTGCGGGACGATGCCGCGTTGCGCCGCCGGGTGCTCGTGCCGCGCAAGGACGCGACGATGCACTTGCCGGTCGATATTCCCGGCTATACGGATTTCTATTCGTCGAAAGAGCATGCGACGAACGTCGGCTCGATGTTTCGCGATCCGAAGAATGCGCTTTTGCCCAACTGGTCGGAATTGCCGGTGGGATACAACGGGCGCGCGTCGTCGGTCGTGGTGAGCGGCACGCCGGTGCGTCGTCCGAACGGTCAGATCAAGTTGCCGGACGAGGAACGGCCGATCTTCGGCGCGTGCCGCAAGCTGGATATCGAACTGGAGACGGGCTTTATCGTCGGGCGCGGCAATGCGCTCGGCGAGCCGATCGCGTGTGACGAGGCGGAGGCGCATATCTTCGGCATGGTGCTGCTGAACGACTGGAGCGCGCGGGATATCCAGCAATGGGAATATGTGCCGCTCGGACCGTTCAATTCGAAAGGCTTCGCGACGACGATTTCACCGTGGATCGTCACGCTCGATGCGCTCGAACTCTTCCGCACCGCGACGCCCGAGCAGCAGCCGGAGCCGCTGCCGTACCTGCGGCATGCAGGCAATCATGCATTCGATATCGAGCTGGAAGTGGCGTTGCGGGCGGAAGGCGCGTCGAGGGCGACCATCATCTCGCGGACCAATTTCAAGCTGATGTACTGGTCGATGGCGCAGCAGCTTGCGCATCATACGGTGTCCGGATGCAACACCCGCGTCGGCGATCTTATGGGCTCCGGGACGATCAGCGGACCGACGGCGGACTCGTGCGGGAGCTTGCTCGAGAGCACGTGGAACGGGCAGCGGCCCCTCAAGCTCGAAGACGGCGGGGAACGCGCTTTCCTGCTCGACGGCGATGATATCACGCTGCGCGGCTGGTGTCAGGGCGAAGGGTATCGCGTGGGATTTGGCGAGTGCGTCGGGAGCATTCTGCCGGCGCGGTGAATCGGGAAGGAGTGGCTGCTTGCCGGCCGCTTCTTCGAGCATCGTCAGGGCGCGACCGCACCCTCCATCAAGCAGCCTGCCCCACCGCCCCGCGCCGCGCCCGCTTATCCAGCGTAGCCGACAGCAAAGTCAGCCCAAGGGCCCCGCAAGCCATCGCGACCCCGACCCAGGGCAACGACGTCAGCGGCGCGCCCGCGCTGATCGCGCATCCGCCAAGCCAGGCACCCGTCGCGTTGCCGAGATTGAACGCGCCCTGATTGAGCGTCGAAGCGAGATTGGGCGCATCGCTCGCGCGATTCACGATGAGAATCTGCAGCGGCGGCACGATCGCGAACGCGAGCACGCCCCACAGAAAGATCGTGATCATCGCGGAGACGGATTCATGCATCGTCCCGGCGAAGATGACGAGAATGACGACGATGGACGCCAGGAACGACAGCAGCGACCGCAACAGCTTCCAGTCCGCGAGCTTGCCGCCGAGCGTGCTTCCCACCGTCAGGCCAAGACCGAACAGCAACAGCACATACGTGACCGCGTGCGGCGAAAAGCCCGTGACGTCTTCGAGGATCGGCGTGATATACGTGAACACCGAAAACAGACTCGCCGATGCCAGCACGCTGATGCCCAGCACCATCAGCACTTGCGGGTTCTTGAGCACGTCGAATTCACGGAGGATGCTGGTCTCACGCATCTCGATGTGCCTCGGCAGGCAAACGGCGAGCGCGCCCGCCGCCGCCACGCCGATCAGCGTGACGACCCAGAACGTCGCGCGCCATCCGGCCGCCTGTCCGAGCGCCGTGCCGAGCGGCACGCCGAGCACGTTCGCGAGCGTGAGCCCCGTGAACATCAGCGCAATGGCCTGCGCTCGGCGGTTCGGTGCGACGAGGTCGGCGGCGACCACCGAGCCGATGCCGAAGAACGCACCGTGGCAGAACGCCGTGACGATGCGCGCGCCCATCAGCACCCAGTAGTTCGGCGCCAGCGCGCACAACAGATTGCCGACGATGAACACGCCGATCAGCCCCATCAGCGCCTTCTTGCGCGGCATCTTCGCGGTGACGATGGCAAGAATCGGCGCACCGATGGTCACGCCGAGCGCATAGCCCGACACGAGCATGCCGGCGGCGGGGATCGACACGGCGAGATCGCGGGCAACGTTGGGCAACAGGCCCATGATGACGAATTCGGTCGTGCCGATGCCGAACGCAGCAATGGCAAGAGCTAGGAGAGGCAAGGGCATGTCGGAGGCGGGCAGAAGTGGCGCGATCGGCGCGGAGAAGGGAGGAATTCTACCGAAAGGTCAATTTTGATGCTGGTAGAAACCCTGACGCGCACGCGTCCGGACAATGCCGGATGATGAGCGGACTTTTACCGCATCGACAGGCGCCGGGCATGAAAGTGTTCGTGGCGGGCGCACGATGCGGCGAACGTTTCGCAACGAGCTTCCGTGCGCGCGAATCATTGCGCATCGTGAAGTGTTGGAAATACACAGCAACCAGCAGACAACCTATGTCATCGATTACCAGCCGTCTGCGCGCCGCCGTCGCGTGCGCCGTGCTTCTCGCCACTCATGCGTACGCGCAAAGCGACACTTCCGGCCCCATCGCGACGAAGGCGGGCACGGTGTACTTCCTGCGCGATGAATCCGGCTTCGCCGCGATGCTCGGCACGCAGGCGTTCGATCGCTTCGACGCCCGCCGCATCGCCCATTTCGATGAAACCGACGCCAGCGGCGCCCTCACGCGCTCGCTGATGCAGACCGATGTCGGCCCGGTCCTCTACGACTTCCGCCGCAATCCGCCGCTCGTGCAACGCTCGGGCAAGCGCATGACGGTGCAGCGCGTGTTCTGGCAAGGCGATGAAGTGGTGATGCAGACGTCGCTCGGCTGGTACAAGCTCGAACGCGGCGCGCTGTCGAAGCTGCAGGCATCGACGAAGGTCTATCACTGATCAGACGCGCACGCCGAACACGCGCTCGCCCGCTACCACGTACACGGTTTCGCGCTCGCGGCGCACGCTGTCGTTGACTTCGAAGCCGCCGGTGAATGCGCCGAACGCGGGCAGCACGCCCGCGCGCGCGCCGAAGCGAAAGCACGCCAGCCGAACGCTTTCGATGCGCGTCGACAGCCGATACACCGGATGCTCATGGCCGGCGAGCGAGTAGGCATCGGCGACGGTCTGCGGATGATGGCAAAGCGCCCACGGCCCCAGCCGATACGGCTCCTTCACCAGCTCGACGCCGAAGCGCGACGGCAACTCGCCCGCGTGACGATCGTGATTGCCTTCGACAAGCACGAGCCGTAACGCGCGATGCTTCGCGCGCCAGGCATCGAGAGCGGCGAGGGTTTCATCGGCGTGGGATTCGCGGGCATGCAGCAAGTCGCCGAGAAAGACGATCGACTCCGGCCGATGCGTCGCGATCAGCGCATCGAGCCGCGCGAGATTCTCGGCGGTCGCGCCCGCCGGCACCGGAATGCCGCGCGCGCGGAACACGGCGTCCTTGCCGAAGTGCGCATCGGCGATAAAGAGCGCCTTCTCCAGCGGATCGAACGCCGCGCGCTCCGCCGAAAGCAGCAGCGCGCGGCCATTTACGTCGATTGTCAGTGCTTCTATTGCCATAAGTTGCTCAAGCTTGCGCCGCTTTTTCCAGATCGGCGAGCATCCGCTCCACGCGATCCGACAGCTTCTCCGTGCTCACCTTTTCCCGCAGCCGCGCCACGATCAGCGGAAACGCGAACGGCGTCGGCTTCTTCGGATGCGTGAACGCGAGGCGGCTTTCGCTCATGCGGACGAGGGCGTCGCGAAGGCGGCGCATTTCCAGCTCCTGCAGCATCACTTCCTGATCGGCCTGCGCGAGCAGCAGGTTGCCGCGGTCGTGCTTGCGGAACACTTCGTAGAAGAGGCCGCTCGACGCCTGCAACTGCCGCGCGCTTTTCTGCTGCCCCGGATGCCCCTGATAGATCAGCCCCGACACGCGGGCGATCTCGCGAAATCGCCGCGCCGACAATTCCGACGCGTTCAGGCTCGCGAGGATATCGTGCTCCAGATTGTCGGGCGAGAAGAGGCCGTCGGCGATCAGCGTTTCCCAGTCGAACGGCTTGGCCGACAGCAGCTCGAAGCCGTAATCGTTCATCGAAATGGAGAACGTGCTCGGCTGATCCCGCGCGACGCGCCAGCCGATCAGCGACCCGAGGCCGATATGCGCCATCCGCCCGGCGAACGGATAGCAGAAAAAGTGATGCCCCTCGCGCGATCGCACCGCCTCGACGACCAGCACGCCCGGCCCCGGCAGCGCCGACCACTTCGCCTGAAGATCGAGCAGCGGCTTGACGGCCAGCATTTCAGGCTCGTCGTAGATGCCGTCGTTCGCGCGGGCGAGCATCACGAGCGCCGCCTCGGCCAGCTCCGACGACAGCGGCATCTTGCTGCCCGCCCATTGCGGCATCGCGCCGCGTGAAGATGTTGCGCGCTTCACATAGGCGGTCATGTCGCGCACGCGGATCAGTTCGAGCGCGCGGCCGCCGAACGTGAAGACATCGCCGGGCTTCAAGCGCGAGATGAACGATTCCTCCATCGCGCCGATGCGCCCGCCCGTCATATAGGCGACGTTGATGGTCGCATTGGCGACGATCGTCCCGACGTTGTTCCGATGCCGCCGCACGAGATCTTCGCGCGGCACGCGATACACGCCGTCATCGCCCGCGACGACGCGGTGATAGTCCGGATACGCCGCCAGCGACGCGCCGCCGCGCTCGACGAACGCGAGCGCCCAGTCGAATTCCGCCTGCGTCAGATCGCGGTACGCATAGGCGGTGCGGACTTCATCGAGCATCCCGGCGGGATGGAAGCCGCCGCCGATCGCCACCGTCACGAGATGCTGCACAAGCACGTCGAGCGGTTTCATCGGCATGTCGCGCCCTTCGATGCGACGTTCCTCGATCGCCCAGCGCGCCGCCGCCGCTTCGACGAGTTCGAGCGCGTGCGTCGGCACGATCGTCACGCGCGATACGCGGCCCGGCGCATGGCCGGATCGTCCGGCGCGCTGCATCAGCCGCGCGACGCCCTTTGGCGAACCGATCTGGAACACGCGGTCCACCGGGAGAAAATCGACGCCGAGATCGAGACTCGACGTGCACACGACCGCCTTCAGTTGCCCGTTCTTCAGCCCGAGTTCGACCCAGTCGCGCACTTCCTTGTCGAGCGAGCCGTGATGCAGCGCGATCAGCCCGGCCCACTCCGGCCGCAGATCGAGCAGCGCGCGATACCAGATTTCCGATTGCGAGCGCGTGTTGGTGAAAACGAGCGAGCTTTGCGCGTGCTCGATTTCATCGGCGACGGGGCCGACCTGACGCACGCCCAGATGCCCGCCCCACGGAAAGCGTTCGATGGTGTCCGGAATCAGCGTATCGACGACGAGCGTTTTCGGCTGCGCGCCGCGCACGACGACGCGCGGCGTCGTCACGGCATGCAGCAGCGCATCGTGCGCGAGCGCGAGATTGCCGAGCGTCGCGGACAAGCCCCAGACTTGCAGATCCGGCCGCCAGCGCGCAAGGCGTGCGAGCGCGAGCTGAGTCTGCGTGCCGCGCTTGTTGCCGAGCAATTCGTGCCATTCGTCGATGACGACGAGCCGCACATGCGATAGCTCGTCGCGGGCGTTGGCGCGCGTGAGCATCAGCGTGAGGCTTTCGGGCGTCGTCACGAGCGCGGACGGCATGCGGCGATTCTGCCTCGCGCGTTCGGTGGACGCGGTATCGCCCGTGCGCAAGCCGACGGTCCACGGCACCGAGAGCGCCGTGACGGCGGTTTGCAGCGCGCGGGCGGTATCGGCGGCGAGCGCGCGCATCGGCGTGATCCAGAGCACGGTGAGCGGCGCGGGAAGCGGGGCTTTGTCGACGGCGTCCTTGACTGGCTTCGCGTTGCGCCGCGTCTTCGGCGGGCTCGCGAACGCAGCGAGCGCACCGAGCCAGATCGCCCAGGTCTTGCCTGCGCCGGTCGTCGCGTGCAGCAGGCCGCTCGCGCCGCGCCGGACTTCGCGCCAGACTTCGCTCTGGAACGGAAACGGCTGCCAGCCGCGCTCGCCAAACCATCGCGCGATGCGCTCGTCCATCGGTTTCGCGGCTTCGATCGGGTCGAAGACGAAAGGCGCGGGCCTGAACGCTTCGACGGCGGCATCGAGTTTGGCCTGCGCAGCCTGCGTGCGCGGCACGCGCCGGGGACGCGGCGCGCGGCGGCGAGCGCGGCTGGCGACGTCGGGCGGCGCGGTGTCGTCGTGTTCGTCGGGAGTGGTCATGGCGTCAGCTTCGTCTCGCTGCGATGAAGCCTGCCGCTTCATGCCGCCGCCTCGTTGAGGAAGCCCTTCAGCAGATCGAGCGTATCGGCATCTTCGATGGACTTGTCCGTGCGCCAGCGCAGCATGCGCGGGAATCGCACCGCGATGCCCGATTTGTGGCGCGGGCTTGCCTGTATGCCTTCGAAGCCGATCTCGAACACGAGCGTCGGCGTCAGGCTGCGCACCGGGCCGAACTTCTCGACGGTCGTCTTGCGCACGATCGCATCGACCTGGCGCATCTCTTCGTCGGTCAGGCCGGAATACGCTTTCGCGAACGGGACGAGGGTGCGCACGCCGTCGGCTTCGTCCCAGACGGCGAACGTGAAATCGGTGTACAGGCTCGCGCGCCGTCCGTGGCCGGGTTGCGCGTAGAGCAGGACGGCATCGACGGTGTACGGGTCGATTTTCCATTTCCACCACGTGCCGGACGCCTTCGTGCGGCCGACGCCGTACATCGACGCACGCTCCTTGAGCATCAGCCCCTCGACGCCGCGCGCGCGGCTTTCCTCGCGCAAGGCCGCGAGCGCGGACCAGTCGGATTCCTCGACGACCGGTGACACGCGCAGCAGATCGACCGACAGTTCCCGCGCGAGCGCATCGAGCTTTGCGCGGCGCGCATGCAGCGGCTCCGTGCGCAGATCGCGGCCATCGGCTTCGAGCAGGTCGTAGGCGAGCAGCGCGGCGGGGGAATCGGCGAGCACCTTCTTCGTCAGCGACTTGCGCGTGATGCGCGGCTGAAGCCGTGCGAAGGGCAGCGGCATGGTCGCTCCCGGCTCCCATGCGAGGATTTCGCCATCGATCACGGTGCCGTCCGGCAGCGCCGCGCCGAGCGAGGCAAGCTCCGGAAAGCGTTCGGTCAGCAAGTCTTCGCCGCGCGACCAGATCCACACGCGGCCGCCGCGCTTGACGAGTTGCGCGCGAATCCCGTCCCACTTCCATTCGACGATCCAGTCGGCCGGTGAACCGAGCGTCGCCGGTTCGGCCTGCAACTGATGCGCGAGAAAGAACGGATAGGGCAGGCCGAGATCGCTTTCGTGCGGGGTATCGACGTCATCGCCCTCGGCGGCCGGTGCAATCAGCCGCAGATAACGCGCGGCGCTGGGCGCTTGCCGTGAATCGGTCCAGCCGACCATGCGTTGCGCGATGCGCTTGTGATCGACGCCCGCCACTTCCGCGAGCGCCCGCACCACCAGTTGCCGCGCGACGCCCACGCGAAAGCCGCCGCCGATCAGCTTCGTCAGCAGAAAACGCTCGCTCCAATTCAGCTCGTTCCAGTAGCCGACGAGCCGCTCGCGCAGTTCGTCGGGATTCGCGCCGCGCAGCGTCAGCACGCGATCCTCGATCCACTGCGCAAGCCCGAGTTCGGACTCGCGTTCGGGCGGCGGCAGCACATGCGCGATGGTCTCGGCCAGATCGCCGACCGACTGATACGACTCTTCGAAGAGCCATTCGGGCAGCCCCGCGCGCTCGCGGGCGAATTCGATCATCAGGCGCGTCGGCACCGACTGGCGCGGCTTGCCGCCCGCCAGAAAATACGACGCCCACGCCGCATCTTCAGGCTCGGCGCCGGAAAAATACGCGATCAGCGCCTCGAGCTTTTCGTTGGTCGAGGTGGTCGCGTCGAGCGCGGCGTAGAGCGTCGCGAAGCGTCTCATTGCGGTGGCGTCTCCGCAGTGGCGTCGCTCGTTGCGGTGTCGGCCTCGATCGCATCGTCGCCGTATTCGGTCCTGAATGCGCCGGCGTCGAGGCCTTGCTCGCAAAGCCATCGCACCATCGGATCGATCTGGCCGTGCGTGACGATCACGCGTTCCGCGCCGGTCGCGCCGATCGCCAATTGCAGGCCGGGCCAGTCCGCGTGATCCGACAGCACGAAGCCGCGATCCACGCCCTTGCGCCGCCGTGTACCGCGCAGGCGCATCCAGCCGGAGGCGAAGGCGTCGCTGCAGTCGCCGAACCGGCGCATCCACGTGCTGCCTTGCGCGGACGGCGGCGCGACGATCAGCGCGCCCTTGAACGCGGCCTTGTCGCGTGCGGCGATTTCGCTGACGAGCCGCGTTTCCGGCAGCGCGACGCCCGCCTCGCGATACGCGCGATTGAGAGGTTCCACTGCGCCGTGACAGAAGATCGGGCCGATGGCCGCGTCGATCCCCGCGAGCAGCCGCTGCGCCTTGCCGAACGAATAGCAGAAGAGCACCGACGCGCGGCCCTGGCTCGCGTTGTGGCGCCACCATGAGTCGATGCCGTCGAACACGGCCTGCGACGGCTCCCAGCGATAGATCGGCAGGCCGAAGGTCGATTCGGTGATGAACGTATCGCAACGCACCGGCTCGAATGGCGCGCAGGTCGGATCGGGCTCGACCTTGTAATCGCCGGACGCGACCCATACGCGCCCGCCGTGCTCGACCCGCACTTGCGCCGAGCCGAGCACATGTCCCGCCGGATGTAGCGAGACGCGCACGCCGTTCACGTCGATAGGTTCGCCATAGGGAAGCCCTTGCACGTCGATGCCCGGCAGCCGCGACAGCAGCACGCTCACGCCGGCTTCGGCCGCGAGATAGCGCGCATGGCCGAAGCGGGCGTGATCCGCGTGGGCATGCGTGATGATTGCGCGCTCGACGGGCCGCCACGGATCGATATAGAAACCGCCTGGCGGACAGTACAAGCCTTCGGGACGCGCGACGATGAGGTCGGATGAGGTGTCCACGGGTCGTCGTGTGTGCTGCGTTGCCTGCACGTTGGCCCTCGAGTGTTCAGTTCACGCAACAAAGCACGCCACGTGCCCGTCATGCCGCTTTCACGAAGACCGGCTACGGTGTAAAAGTATTGTTCAGTTGTTGTCTCGTCGAAGCGCGGTGTTTTCGCGCGACAGTGCTCGCGCCGCATTGCGATTTTTCTGGTGAAGCCGAAATGGACACGATGGTTGCGCCGACCGCCGCGGAAGCGGTGTATATCGTCAGGCTGAGAAGCCACCCGCAGTACGACTTCGTGCGCCTGAAGCGGGTCTTCGCCGATGCCGGTTCGCGCCATCAGGTCGTGCTCGTGGACGTGAGAAGACTGCTGCAATGCGCCGACCGGGACGACACCGACTACGTGCTCAAGGCCGTCGATGACTGGCACGCGGGCAAGGTGCGCGGCATTCGCGAGTTCCTCGATCCCGACAACCCGCGCGTGCCGGAGATGCCCTACGTGACCATCACCGCGCGGCGCACGGGCGGGCTGCTCGGGCTGCTGGGCGTGCATCGCGAGGGCGTCGTCGCCTTTCGCAACGGGCAGCATCGCGCGCGTTATCTCGCGCATGCGGGCGCGCTGTGCATGCCGGTGGAGGTGCACGAGCGCGAAGCCGATCTGCTGCGCGCGATGTGCGCCGCGCCCGGCGAAACGAGCGCGGAATACGGCGAGGTGTGAGCCGGGCTTGATTTGCGTGCGTCAGGCTTCGACCACGTTGCGCGGCGCGCCTTCGGCCCATGCCTTCACGTTGCCGAGCGTCGTCTGCGCAATCTCCATCAGCGCCTCGCGCGTGAAAAACGCCTGATGCGCGGTGATGATCACGTTCGGAAACGTGAGCAGCCGCGCGAGGACGTCGTCCTGGAGCAGGCGATCCGAATGGTCCTCGAAGAAGAGGCCGCCTTCTTCCTCGTACACGTCGAGGCCGAGATGTCCCAACTGGCCGCTCTTGAGCGCGCCGATCAGCGCATTGCTTTCGACTAGCCCGCCGCGCCCCGTGTTGATGAGCATCGCGCCGCGCTTCATGCGGGCGAGCGCGCGTTCGTCGATCAGGTGATACGTCGACGGCAAAAGCGGGCAGTGCAGCGACACGATGTTCGAACTGGCGAGCAGTTCGTCGAGTTCGACGTAACGCGCGCCGCGATCGAGCAGGTCTTGCGCGGGCGCGCCGGGATCGTAGGCGAGGATGCGCATGCCGAAGCCCGCCATGATGTTGCCGAACACGCGGCCGATGATGCCCGTGCCGATCACGCCGACCGTTTTGCCGTAGAGGTCGAAGCCGAGCAGGCCGTTCAGCGAGAAGTCGCCTTCGCGCGTGCGGGCCACCGCGCGATGAAACCGGCGATTCAGTGTGAGGATCATCCCGACGGCATGTTCCGCGACCGCGTGCGGTGAATAAGCAGGCACGCGCGTCACGATGATGCCCAGCCGCTTCGCGGCGTTCAGATCGACGTGATTGAAGCCCGCCGAGCGCAGCGCGATGAGCCGCGTGCCGCCCGCATGCAGCTTTGCGAGGACGGTTTCGTCGAGGCTGTCGTTGACGAAGGGGCAAACCGCCGTGAAACCCTGCGCGAGGATGGCGGTTTGCGCATCGAGATGCGCTTCCTGAAAGTCCAGCGCGACGCCGAAGGCTTCGTTCGCCTGGCGGAAGGTATCGGCGTCGTATTGGCGGGCGCTGAAAAGAATGAGCTTCGGGTTCGTGTCTGTGTTCGCAGAGGTGTCTGGCATCGTTCCGGCCGGCAGCGGGTTCGTCATGGGACTCGCGCCGGCCCGAACTCAGGCGGACGCGAGCGTCAATGCGTTGTCGTCACGCCGGCGGCGCCGGTCCCAACGGAAGCCGGGTAACCAGCCGGCGGCTGACGGAACATCTCGTCCGGCCGGGTGTTGCCGGAGTTGATCTCCTTGGTCAGCCTTTCCAGCGCATAGTCGATGAAAAAGCGCGTCTTGGCGGGCAAATACTGACGGCCCGGATAGACGATCGACAACTTCATTTCGGGGTCCTCGACCGAATAGTCGGGCAAGAGCCGCACGAGCGATCCGTCGCTGATGTCGCCGGCCACGATGCCTTCGGGCAGCACCGAGAAGCCCATGCCGCGCAGCGTCGCGAGCCGCACCATCAGCGCGCTGTTGACCGAGTAGACCGGCGCGAGCGTCACCTGTTCCGATGTACCCAGCCGATGCCGGAAGTGCCATGACGAACTGCGCATGTCGTTAGGCAGACCGACCGACGGCATCGTTTGAAGGTCGGAGGGCGCGGCGGGCAGGCCGTGCTCGGCCACGAACTCGGGCGTCGCGACCGGCACCAGCGCATTCACGCCGATGGGCCGCTCGACCAGCGCGGTGCTCGTGACCATGAACGCCGCGACGATGCCGACGTCATAACCGTCTTCGACAAGATCGACGTGCCGCTCGGCGAGTGTAAGGCGGACATTCACCTTCGGATACAGCTTGCGGAAGCCGTCGATGAGCGGCGTCAACGTGAGTAATGAAAGCGCACTGGATGCGACGACGCGCAGCGTGCCGCTCGGCTCGCCTTCGGTATGCGTGACGGCGGATTCGAGATGATCGAGTTCTTCCAGTAATGCGCGGCACCCTTCCAGATAACGTGTGCCTGCCTCGGTCAATGAAAGATTTCGAGTGGTGCGGTTAATAAGGCGGGTTCGGAGGTGCGCTTCCAGCATTGCAATCGCGCGAGTGACTAACGCATTCGATACATCGAGCTGCTGCGCGGCACGCCGAAAACTTTCCGTGTCCGCCACGCGAACAAACACACGCATAGCATGGATCTGATTCATCGTTTGGCCCTCTCTCAGTTGTGCCGCGTTGAATGTGAGCGTCACGCAAACGCCTCGCGAGTCACCCACTTTTTAAGATGCTTGTACGCATAATATTGACAAAAACAAGATATTGCAATATCAGAATAACAATTCTTCAGTTCTTCGAAACGCCTGGCCATTTGAAATTATTTTGTGAAGAACCGCGCCCTTAGGAAATTAAAAATCATATTAGTGACCCCCTATTAGATAACTATCCTGCTTTTTCGAAAGGCGTTCGTAATAATAGGCTTTATTGTTTGGTGCTTTCTGCTGCATATGCTCGCTCATTAAATGGTGAATGTGCTTAATTGACGGAGATATTGGTTCGTGCCTTATCAATGCTTATGCCGTGCTCTCTTATTGTGCAGTGCGCATGATATTTTTTTACCGAGAACAGCTTCTCGATAGTCAAACCACCAGGTTTTTGCGTCGGCCAACTGGCATTTCAGTCATATCTAAAAATAATGCGATACGTCGGGACCGATAAGGATTAAGCGCCATGCTTTGGCAACTACTCGCGAGACAACCGGAAATCGCACTGTTCGCCAGCCTGGCGATAGGCTTTTTCATTGGGTCGTTGAAATTCGGGCCGATTCAGCTGGGCGGCGTTTGCGGCACGCTGATCGTCGCGCTGATACTCGGCCAAAGCGGTGCGCGCATATCGCCGGATCTGAAAAACATCGCGTTTGCGCTTTTTATCTTCGCACTCGGCTTTACCGGCGGTCCGCAATTTTTCGCGAACATCGGGCGCGGATGGCGCTACGGGGCGCTGTCGTTTGTCGAGGTCATTTCCGTGGTCGCGCTCGTGCTCGGCATCGCGGCGGCGCTCAAGCTCGATGCCGGGACAGCGGCCGGATTGCTCGCCGGCGGCGCGACGGAATCCGCGGTGATCGGCACCGCATCCGAGGCCGTGGCGCGGCTCAACCTGCCTGCGGCGGAACTCGCGCGGCTTCAGGCGAACATCGTGACCGCGTACAGCGTGAGCTATCTGTTCGGGCTCGTCGCCATCGTGCTGTTCGTCAGCCAGATTGCGCCGCTCATCGTCCGTGTGAATTTGCGCGATGAAGCGGAGCGCGTGTGGCGGCAACTCGGCGGCGACGGCGCGCTCGCCGAAGGGCAGACGCCCGCCGTGTCGCCGCTCGCCGCGCGGGAGCTGAAGGTGACGACGGCCGCGGGGCTTGCTATCGGCGACCTGGAGAAGCGCTTCGGGCACGACATCAGCGTGCAGCGCGTGATGCGCGAGCGTTCCGTCGTCAAGGCGCAGCCGTCCGTCTTGCTGAAAGCGGGCGATCGCATCGTGATCGCGGGGCGGCGCGGCGCGCTTCTCGACGCGATTCCGCTGATCGGCGAGGAAGTGTTCACCAACGGCGGACCGGATGTATTCGTCGAGAAAGTCGACGTGATGCTCACGAACCGCGCGATGCACGGACTGACGCTCGCGCAGGCGCGCGCCCGCGCGAATCCGGCGGAAGGGCGCGGCGTGTACGTCGCCGCCGTGACGCGCCTCGACAGCACGATCCCGGCGTTGCCGGGCACCCAGGTGCAGCGCGGCGACGTGCTGACGCTCGTCGGCGCAAAGGCGGATATCGCGCGCGGCGCGGCAAAGCTCGGCTACATCATCCGCGCGACGCAGAAGACCGATTTCGTCTTTCTCGGTATCGGCGTGCTGATCGGCATCGCTATCGGGCGGCTGTCGGCGCATGTGGGCGGCATCGACCTGTCTCTGGGCACGGGCGGCGGCTGTCTGCTCGCGGGGCTCGTGTTCGGCTGGATTCGCTCGCGGTATCCGCTGATCGGCTCGTTGCCGTCGGCGGCGGCGCAGATTTTGAAAGACTTCGGTTTGTGCACCTTCATCGCGGCGGTGGGGCTGTCGGCGGGGGCTGATGCGTTGCGGCTGATCCGCGAGTTCGGCATTGCGCTGCCGATCGCGGGCATCGCCATCACGCTCGGGCCGGCGAT
This sequence comes from Caballeronia sp. RCC_10, assembly GCF_041360715.1. Classification (NCBI taxonomy): domain Bacteria; kingdom Pseudomonadati; phylum Pseudomonadota; class Betaproteobacteria; order Burkholderiales; family Burkholderiaceae; genus Caballeronia; species Caballeronia sp. RCC_10. Next base: position 854,419 of record NZ_JBFUPT010000001.1, on the reverse strand, counting down.
CGCCTCGCTTCTCATCGGCCGCCTGCTCCTCAAGCTCGAAGTGCCGATGCTGCTCGGCGCGATCGCCGGTCAGCAATGCAGCACGCCGGCGATCAGCGCGCTCGTCGGCGTGACGGGAAATTCGACGCCGGTGATCGGCTACACGATCACCTACGCGATCTCGAACGTGCTGTTGCCGTTGCTCGGCCCGCTCGTCGTCGGACTCGTGAGCAAGCTCGGCTGAACGATTCGGCCGCTACCCGGAGGGCGCAGTGGACTGGCTTCATCATGTTTTCCAGAAGGCGCCGGAAACCGCGCTGTTCCTGTCGCTGGCGGCCGGGTATCTGATCGGCCAGATCAACTTCGGCAAGTTCCAGCTCGGCGGCGTCGGCGGTTCGCTGCTCGCGGCGGTCGTCGTGAGTCAGGCAGGCGTGCAGATTGACAACGGCGTGAAGTCCGTGATGTTCGCCGTGTTCATCTACGCGGTCGGCTACGACTCGGGGCCGCAGTTCTTCAACTCGCTGAATCGCCGGACGCTGCGCGAGATCGCGATGGCTGTCTTTCTCGCCGTCACCGCGCTCGTCACGGTGATCGTGTGCGCGAAGGTCTTTGGCCTGAACAAGGGTCTCGCGGCGGGGCTGGCGGGCGGGGCGCTCACGCAATCGGCGATCATCGGCACCGCGGGCGACGCCATCGCGCGGCTCGGCTTGCCGGCGCAGGAGACGAAGGCGCTGCAGGCGGATGTCGCCATCGCCTATGCGGTCACCTACGTGTTCGGCTCGCTCGGCGCCATCATCGTATGCGTGAACATCCTGCCGAAGTTCATGGGACAGAGCCTGAAGGAAGCGTCGATCGAAGCGGAGAAGTCGCTTGCGGGCGGCCTCGGCGGTCCCGCGCCGGGGCAGATTTCGGCGCTGCCACCCCTGGTCGGGCGGACGTATCGCGTGATGCTGGACAGTGCGGGCGGCGCGGGCGCGGCAGGGCGCACGGTCGCGGATATCGAGATGGACGAACAGGACGCGATCACCATCGAGCGCATCCGGCGCGCGGGCCACGCGATCGAACCGCAGCCCGACATGACGCTGGATCCGGGCGATATCGTGCTCGTCGTCGGGCGGCGCGAGGTGATGGCGGGCGCGGCGGCGCAACTCGGCGAGGAAGTCGCGGACACGGACGGCGTCAGCGTCGTCATGCAGAAGCGCCAGGGCGTCTTCGCGATGCGCGGCGTGAATCACTGGACGATGCGAGCCGTGCGCGCCACCGTCGATCGCAACATGCGCCACGGCGTCTACGTGCAGGCCGTCACGCGCGCCGGGATGCCGCTGCCCGTGCTACCCGAAACGCGCCTGGAACATGGCGATGTCATCACGTTCTATGGCTCGCCGCAGGACACGAAGCGCGCGGTCGAAGTGGCGGGCTACGAACTGCCGTACTCCGACAAGACCGATTTCATCTACATGGGCGTGGGCATCGTCGTCGGTCTGCTGATCGGGCTGATCGTCGTGCGCGTGGGCGGCATACCCATCACGCTCGGTTCGGGCGGCGGCTGTCTGCTGGCGGGGCTCGTATTCGGCTGGATGCGTGGCAGGCATCCGATGTACGGCGTGATGCCGCCGGCTGCATCGCAATTGCTGAAGGACTTCGGGCTCGCCGCGTTCGTGGCGGTCGTCGGGCTGAACTCGGGCTTGCAGGCGGTCGTCACGGTGAAGCAGAGCGGCCTCACGATTTTTCTGCTCGGCGTGTTCGTCACGCTGTTTCCCCTGCTGCTCACGATGCTCTTCGGGCGTTACGTGCTGCGCTATGACAATGCGGCGGTGTTCGCGGGTGCGCTGTCCGGAGCGCGCAGTGCGAATCCCGCGTTTGGCGGCGTGCTCGACAAGGCGGAAAGCCCGGCGCCGACGGCGGCCTTCGCCGTCACCTATGCGCTCGCGAACGTGTTGCTGACGCTGCTCGGGCCGCTGATCGTCGGGCTCGTGTGACGGCATGAGATGCCGCCTTGCGCCATAATCGGCGGGACACAAGGAGGCTCCTCATGGCGAACGCATTTCCTGCCGTCGAACTGCCGGACGGCGAAGCGATTCCGAAACTCGGGCAGGGCACCTGGGAAATGGGCGAGCGACCGAACGCGCGCAAGGCGGAGATCGCCGCATTGCGCGAGGGCGTCGAACTGGGCATGACGCTCATCGATACGGCCGAGATGTATGGCGACGGCGAAAGCGAGAGGCTCATCGCGGAGGCGTTGTCGGACAGGCGCGACGATCTTTTCATCGTCAGCAAGGTGTATCCGCATAACGGCACGGAGCGCGGCGTGCAGGCCGCGTGCGAACGGAGCCTGAAGCGGCTGGCGACGGATCGCATCGACCTGTACTTGCTGCACTGGCGCGGCGGCGAGGATCTGCCGGGCGTGGCCGCGGGCTTCGGGAAGCTGAAGCGCGACGGCAAGATTCGCCATTGGGGCGTGAGCAACTTCGACACCGACGATATGGACGAGCTCTTCGCGCTCGATGGCGGTGATGCGTGCGCGACGGATCAGATTCTGTATAACGTCGCGCGACGCGGGCCGGAGTTCGATCTGCTGCCGTGGCTGCGGGAACACCGGCTGCCGGCGATGGCCTATAGCCCCGTCGATCATGCGCGGCTGCCGCGCGGCGGAGTGCTGGAGAAGATCGCCGCGTCGCGTGGCGTGTCGGCGTTTCAGGTGGCGCTTGCGTGGGTGTTGCAGCAGCCGGGCGTAATCGCGATCCCGAAAGCCGCCGATGTTGCGCATGTCCGCGAGAACCGCGCCGCACTCGATATCCACTTGTCCACCGACGAACTCGCGGATATCGATCAGCAGTTCAAGCCGCCGAAGGTCAAGCGGGGGCTGGAGATGCTTTAGCCTTCAACCGCTCAGGAACAAGCATGGTGCGCGTGCACCGACCCTAGCACCGCGACTTCAGCCGGCGTGCGCCGCAAATCGGCTTCGCTGACCTGCTTCGCGTCGGCGATGAAGTCATCGACGATCGACGACACCGACGTGTTCGTGAGACACAGCGACACGCGCTTCGTATCGGTATCCGCGAGCGATGCGCGTTGCGACAAGAACAGCACGCCGTACTGATAGCCCCGCACGATGCCGCGCACCGCGCCGACGCACTGGCCTTGCGCGGCGTTGTCGCCTTTCTGGCCGCATTGCTGCGCGAGCGACCACGCCGAGAAGGACGGATCGGATGCGCCGGGCGCGGGCGCCGGCTGTGCGTGAGCCGAAACGGCGGCGCCAAGCGCCAGGGAAGCTGCGAGCGAGAGAGCGTACTTTTTCATGGACATCCTCGTTGTTGTGATGTCGATGAGAGGCCCGCAACGCGCTTTGGTTCCGGCGTGCGTCGTTTCAGATGACCTTTTCCTGCGATTGCAGCGCACGCAACGCGTCGACGGGAATGTGGCAGTCGATCGCGTGGCCGTTGCCCGCATCGCGGCAAGGCGGCGTCTCGCGCTCGCAAATGTCGCCGATCTTGCGCGGGCATCGCGTATGAAACACGCAGCCGGAAGGCGGATTCGCCGCGCTCGGCAAGTCGCCCGACAAACGGATGCGCCCACTGCCCGCATCCGCTTCGTCGAGCGACGGCGCCGACGACAGCAACGCTTCGGTGTACGGATGCTGCGGACCATCGAAGACATCGGCGGCGCGGCCGATCTCCATGATGCGTCCGAGATAGAGCACCGCGATGCGATCCGACAGATAGCGCACGACGTTCAGATCGTGCGAGATGAACACGTAGCTCACGCGCCGCTCGCGCTGCAAGTCCGCAAGCAGATTGAGGATCGCGGCCTGCACGGAGACATCGAGCGCGGAAGTCGGTTCGTCGCAGACGACGACGCGCGGATCGCCCGCGAACGCCCGCGCGATGGCCACACGCTGCTTCAATCCACCCGACAACTGCCGCGTGCGCGAGCCGAGATAACGCTCCGGCAAACGCACCGCTTCGGTCAGCGCGCGCAGGCGCGTTTCTCTTGCTTCGCCGCGCAGCGCCGCGAGCTTCGACAGCGACCGTGCAATGAGCCGCCGCACCGAATGTGCGCGATTCAGCGCCGAATCGGGGTTCTGGAACACGATCTGCAGCGACTTGACCTGCTCGCCGCTGCGGCGCGTGACGCGTTCGGGCAACGGTTCGCCATCGAGTTCGAGGGTTGCGCCCTTGTCCGGAGCGACGAGGCCGAGCAGCAGTTTCGCGAGCGTCGTCTTGCCGCTGCCCGATTCGCCGACGAGCCCGAGCGTTTCGCCCTGCACGAGATCGAGCGAGACATCCTGCACGGCGCGGACGTCCTCATCGCCGACGCGGAAGGTCTTCGAGAGATGGCGCGCGGACAACGCGAGCGCCGGTTCATCGCCGGCGGCAGCGACGGGCACGGGCGCTTCCGCAGTCGATCGCGGCAAGTCCTGCGCGCGCTCATGATAATGACAGCGCGCCATCTGATCGCCGTGCAGCGCCGCCATGCGGTAGGGCGGCGGCGCGTCTCTCACACATCGGTCATCGGCGAGCTTGCAGCGCGGCGCGAACACGCAGCCTTGCGCAATCGCGCCCGGCAGCGGCAGCGAACCGGGGATCGTATCGAGACGGCCGCTTTCCTTGCTGCGGCCGCGCGTCGGCAGGCATCGCAACAGGCCGACCGTGTAAGGGTGACGCGGCTTCGCGAAGACATCGGCAGTCACGCCTTCTTCGACGAGCTTGCCCGCATACAGCACGCCGACGCGGTCGCACATGCGCCCGATCACCGCAAGGTTATGGCTGATGAACAGCACGGCCGTGCCCAGTTCCGCCCGCAATTGCGCGATGAGATCGAGCACTTCGGCTTCGACCGTGGCGTCGAGGCCGGTCGTCGGTTCGTCGAGGATCAGCAGTTCGGGATTGCATGCGAGCGCCATCGCGATGACCACGCGCTGCTGCATGCCGCCCGACAACTGATGCGGATAACTCTCCATCACCCGCTCGGGCGATGCGATCCGCACGCGACGCAGCATGTCGGCGGTGCGGGAGCGCGCTTCGTCGGCGGATGCGCCCGCCGCTTCGAACGCTTCGGACACTTGCCGCGCGATCGTCAGCGACGGATTCAGCGCGCGGCCAGGGTCCTGATAGACCATCGATACCGCGTTCGCCCGCAGACCGCGCAGCGCATCGGCATGAAGCGTGGCGACATCGCGGCTGCCGATGGTGATGCGTCCCGCCTTGACGCGGCCGTTGCGCGGCAGATAGCGCAGTATCGCGAGGGCGGCCGTCGATTTGCCGCAGCCCGATTCGCCGACGAGCCCGTACGCTTCGCCGCGCCGCACGCGCAGCGTCACGTCCTGCAACACTTCGCGCTCGTGCCCGCGCGCGCGATACGCGACGGTCAGTCCGACGACTGTCAGCGCATCGGCCTGATCGCCCTTGGCCGCGCCGAACGCGGGGAATGCCGATGGCGGCGGTCCGTTCATCGGTCGAGCACTCCTTGCACGGCATCGGCGACGAGATTGACGGCGACCACCAGTGACGCGATCGCAGCGGCGTCGAAGACGACGGTCCACCATGCGCCGCCCGCCATCAGCGTGTAACTTTCGGAAAGCGCGAGGCCCCAGTCGGCGGAAGGCGGCTGGATGCCGAAGCCGAGGAACGAGAGCGTCGCGACCGCGAAGATCGCGTAGCCGAGCCGGACCGTCGCCTCGACGACGATCGGCGGCAGCACGTTCGGCAGGATCTCCGCGAACATGATGTAAAACGCGTTCTCGCCGCGCAGTTGCGCCGCGAGCACGTAGTCCAGATGGCGCTCGCCGAGCACGGCAGCGCGTACGGTGCGCGCGGTGATCGGCGCGAAGGTCAGGCCGATCACGAGAATCACGGTCGCGTCGCTTGCGCCGACCGCCGCGAGCGCGAGCAGCGCGACGATCACGAGCGGCAGCGCGAGCAGCGCATCGGTGATACGGCCGATGAGCGCATCGACCCATCCGCCGAAATAGCCGACGATCAGCCCGATGGCCGTGCCCGCCGCCGTGCCGATGAGCGTCGCAAGCGGCGCGATGGTGAGGATGTCGCGCGAACCGATGATCACGCGCGCGAAGACATCGCGGCCCAGCTGGTCGGTGCCGAACCAGTGCTCGGGCGACGGCGGCGCGAGTGAGTTGAGCGGATCGGATGCGTAGGGATCGAGCGGCACGAGCCAGTGACCGAACAACGCGCACGTGACCCAGAACAGCAGGATGAGCGCGCCGAAGTCGAACGTGCCGGAACGCAGCAGCGCGCCAAGCGCTTCGAAGCGGCGCGGTTCAGGTGCGGAAGCGGTGGCGGTGCTCATCGCGCGCCTCCGGTGCGCAGGCGCGGATTCAGCACGACGTAAAGCGCGTCGGCAATCAGATTCGCCGCCGTATAAATCACGCCGATGGTGAGCACGCCCGCTTCGAGCATCGGAAAGTCCTTGGCCTTCGCGGCGCCGTAGATCAGCGAACCGATGCCCTGATAATGAAACAGCGTCTCCACCACGACCAGCCCGCCGATCATGTAGCCGAACTGCGTCGCAGCGACCGTCACTGTCGGCAGCAGCGCATTGCGCAGCACGTGCCGGAAGATCACGATGCGGCGCGGCAGGCCCTTGAGAATCGCGGTGCGCGTGTAGTCCGCATCGAGCGCCTCGACCGTGCCCGCACGCGCCATCCGCGCGATATAGCCGAAGAACACGAAGACGAGCGGCAGCACGGGCAGAATCAGATGCTTCAATTGCAGCAGAACGCTCGCGTCGGCGGGCGCGGTCGCTTCGATCGGCAGCCATTGCAGCCACACGCCGAAGATCAGGATCAGCACGATCGACGACACGAACTCCGGCACGACCGTCGCCGTCAGCCCGCCGATACTGATCACGCGATCGATGAAGCGCCCCGCGTGGAGCGCCGCATACACGCCGCCCGCGATGCCCAGCGGCACGACGACCACGAAAGCAAGCGCGCCGAGCTTGGCCGACTTCACGAGCGCCGCGCCGATGAACGGCGCAACCGGCGCGCGAAACGCATACGACTCGCCCATGTCGCCGCGCACGAAATGCGTGATCCAGTCGATGTATTGCGTGACGAGCGGCCTGTCGACGCCTAGTTGATGATTGAGCGCCGCGACGGCGCGGGCGTCGGCGAGCGGGCCGAGGATCGCGCGGCCCACGTCGCCGGGCAAGAGCTGGCCGCCCGCGAAGACGATCATCGACAACAGCCACAGCGTGACGAGCGCAAGCAGCACGCGCACGCCGACGAAGCGCACGATGCGTTTCATTCTGGCGAAGTCGGCACCGTGCGCCGTTGGCGTGATCGTGCTCATGGACGCCTCGTTTATGCCGATACCGTCGCGCGGTCGAACCACATCTGCGAGATCGCGTTGAAGCGCACGCCGCTCACGCTGGCGCGCGTGACGATCAACTGGTCGTAGAAATACGGAATGATGACAGGCGTTTCATCGAGCAGCAGACGCTGGATTTGCCCGGACACTTTCTTCTGCGACGCGACATCGAGCGCCGCGACGAACTGCGCGACGAGCTTGTCGTAATCGGCGTTCTTGAAGTGCGCCGCATTCCACGTTCCGCCGCTCGTGAGCGGCGCGTTGAGAAATACGTTCGGCACGCCGCGATGCCCGTAATCGGTGATGCCGAGCGGCGAATCGAGCCAGTCCGACTTGCCGAACGTGCCCGAGCCGTAATACAGGTCCTGGCTCTCGACCTTCAGCGTGATGCGAATGCCGATCGCCTTCGCCGCGTTCTGCACGACGACCGCGAGATCGGGAATCTCCATGTACTTCTCGGTCGTGAGCGTAATGTCGAAGCCGTTCGCGACGCCGGCTTCGCTCATCAGCTTCTTCGCTTGGGCGATATCGAGCTTGCGCTGCGGCACGGTGAGATCGCTCGACGGGAAGACGGGCGCAAACGGACTGTCGTTGCCGACGACCGCGCGTCCGCGAAACAGCCCCTTCACGATGACTTCGCGATTGATCGCCAGCGCGAGCGCCTGACGCACGCGCTTGTCCTTGAACGCGCCGGTGTCGCATCGCATATGAATCTGCCGATGCGAACTCGACTTCGCGCCGAGCACCTTGTATTGCGGGTTCGTCAGCAGCGAGACGCCGCCCTGTACGGTGAAGTCGCCCATCACGTCGGCCTGGCGGCCCTGCATTGCGAGAAGCTGCGCCTGATGGTCCGCGTAGAACGAGAAATTGACGCGATCGGGCAGCGCCTTGTCGCCCCAGTAGTCGGGATTGCGCACGAAGGACGCGCCGACCTTCGGCGTGTACTTCTCCAGCTTGAACGCGCCCGTGCCGACGAACGACTTCTCGTACGATCCGCTGAAGTTCGCCGGGAGGATCACCGCGTTGTAGTTGTCCGACGAAACGTAGTACGGAAAATTGCCGTTCGGCGCATCGAGATGGAACTCGACGGTGTGATCGTCGATGGCTTTCGCCGAGTTCTTCGACAACACGCCCTTCAGCACCGACAGCGCCGCAGACCCCGCGCCCGGATCGGCCAGGCGGTTGAAGGTCGCGGCGACATCCTTCGCGGTCATCGGCTGGCCGTCGTGGAACTTCACGTTGGGGCGCAGCTTGAAGGTCCAGACATCGCCCGTCGCGTTCGACGACCATGACAGCGCGAGCGCCGGGCGCAGCGTGAGCGTCTCGCTGTCGTCGTCGATCAGGAATTCGCCTGTCTGATTGATGAGCACGAGACCGGCTGCATCCGTGACCGTCAGCGGATCGACCGCGCCGGCCGGCGTCATGTGCGCGACGCGGATCGTGCCGCCGGGCTTGCCCGCGCCCTGGGCGCGCGCCATCGGCATGCCGAACAGCCCGCCCGCCGTCAGCGCGATGCCGAGAACGCTCGCATGCCGCAGCAGTTCGCGCCGCGTAAGGCGGCCGGCCCTGAATTCGTCGATCGCGTGATTGCCGAGTTCGCCGGCTTGCGCGCGTGCGAGTTCGATGTGATGCGCGTCGGTCGGGTTTTTCTTCATCCGTGTCGTTCCGTGTGATTGTTGTCCGGCGTTTTCGTCAGGCAAGGACCCGCGTCGCGGGTCAGGGCGCGGGAGCAAGGAACGCGCCGATGCGTTTCCAGGCGCGATGCGGCTTTAGTGGGCGTGCGGATCTTTGTGAATAGGATCGACCCAATAGACTTCTTCGGGCTGCTCGACAGCGTCGATGTTCAGATTGACGACGACCGCTTCGTTGTCGCTGCGCACGAGCACGCACTGCAGCGGCTCATCGGTGCTCGCGTTGATTTCCTGATGCGGCACGTAAGGCGGCACGAAGATGAAATCGCCGGGTCCGGCCTCGGCGGTGAATTCGAGGTGCTCGCCCCAGCGCATGCGTGCCTGTCCGTGGACGATGTAGATCACGCTTTCCAGCGCGCCGTGATGGTGCGCGCCGGTCTTCGCGTTCGGATGGATCGTGACCGTTCCCGCCCAGATTTTCTGCGCGCCGACGCGCGCCGCGTTGATGGCCGCCGCGCGGTGCATGCCCGGCGTCTGCGCGGTGTTGGTGTCGAGCTGATCGCCCTTGATGACCTTGACGCCGTTTTCGCGCCAATCGATGTGATGTGCGTCGCTCATGGTCTTTGCGTCCGTGGACAAAAAAAGTCCGTTGCCGCCACCAACACGAGCGAGCAACGGACTTCCGATATTACACGCGAATGTCACAACGGCGAGCCGCGATCATTTCCCTTTGGAATTGATGATCGCCTCCGACACGTTGTTCGGCGTCTCCGCGTAATGCTTGAACTCCATCGTGTAGGTCGCGCGGCCTTGCGTCAGCGAGCGCAGGGACGTGGAGTAACCGAACATCTCGGCCAGCGGCACCTCGGCGCGCACGAGCTTCCCGCCGCCGCCCGCGATGTCCTCCATGCCCTGCACGATGCCACGCCGGCTCGACAGATCGCCCATCACGTTGCCCATGAATTCCTCGGGCGTTTCCACTTCGACAGCCATCGTCGGTTCGAGCAGCACCGGCTTCGCGCGGCGCATCGCTTCCTTGAAGGCGATCGAACCGGCCATGCGGAACGCGTTTTCGTTCGAATCGACATCGTGATAGGAGCCGAACGTCAGCGTCACTTTCGTATCGACGACCGGATAGCCCGCGAGCACGCCCGCCTTCAGCGTTTCCTGGATGCCCTTGTCGACCGCCGGGATGAACTCGCGCGGAATCACGCCGCCCTTGATGGCGTCGACGAATTCGTAGCCCTTGCCCGGATCCGGCTCGAGCGTGATGACCGCGTGCCCGTACTGGCCGCGCCCGCCCGACTGCTTGACGAACTTGCCTTCGACATCGGTCACCTTGTTGCGCACCGTCTCGCGATACGCGACCTGCGGCTTGCCGACCGTCGCCTCGACGCCGAACTCGCGCTTCATCCGGTCGACGAGAATTTCGAGGTGCAGCTCGCCCATGCCGGAGATGATCGTCTGGCCGGATTCTTCGTCGGTCGCCACGCGGAACGACGGATCTTCCTGCGCGAGACGGTTCAGCGCGATGCCCATCTTTTCCTGGTCGGCCTTCGTCTTCGGCTCGACGGCCTGCGAAATCACCGGCTCCGGGAAGATCATCCGTTCGAGAATGATGATCTTGTCGGGATCGCAGAGCGTGTCGCCGGTCGTGGCTTCCTTCAGACCGACCGCCGCCGCGATGTCGCCCGCGCGCACTTCCTTGATTTCCTTGCGCTCGTTAGCGTGCATCTGCAGGATGCGCCCGAGGCGTTCCTTCTTCGACTTCACCGGGTTGTAGACGGTATCGCCTGAATTCACGACCCCCGAATACACGCGGAAGAAGATGAGCTGGCCGACGAACGGGTCGGTCATGATCTTGAACGCGAGCGCGGAGAACGGCTCGTCATCGCTCGGATGACGCTCGGCTTGCTGATCGTCCTCCGTGTGGCCGAGAATCGCGGGCACGTCGACGGGCGAGGGCAGGTAGTCGATCACCGCGTCGAGCATCGCCTGCACGCCCTTGTTCTTGAACGCGCTGCCGCACAGCATCGGCACGATTTCGTTGGCGATCGTGCGCTTGCGCAAGGCGCCCTTGATCTCTTCCTCGGTCAGGCTTTCGTGGTCGGTCAGATACTTCTCGAGCAGCTCCTCGCTCGATTCGGCCGCGGCCTCGACCATCTTTTCGCGCCACTCGTGAGCGATTTCCTTGAGATTGTCGGGAATCTCCTCGTAGGCGAACTTGATGCCCTGGCTTTCATCGTCCCAGAGGATGGCCTTCATCTTCACCAGGTCGACGACGCCCTGAAAATGCTCTTCCGCGCCGATCGGAATCTGGATCGGCACGGCGACGCCCTTCAGACGCTCGCCGATCTGCCGTTGGACGCGGAAGAAATCCGCGCCGACGCGGTCCATCTTGTTGACGAACGCAATGCGCGGCACCTTGTACTTGTTCGCCTGACGCCACACGGTTTCGGACTGCGGCTGCACGCCGCCGACCGAGTCGTAGACCATGCACGCGCCGTCGAGCACGCGCATGGAGCGCTCGACTTCGATGGTGAAGTCGACGTGTCCCGGCGTATCGATGATGTTGATGCGATGCTCGGGGTAATTGCCGGCCATGCCTTTCCAGAAGGCGGTCGTGGCGGCCGACGTGATCGTGATGCCGCGCTCCTGCTCCTGCTCCATCCAGTCCATCGTGGCCGCGCCGTCGTGAACCTCGCCGATCTTGTGGGTCACGCCGGTGTAGAAAAGGATGCGCTCGGTCGTCGTCGTTTTGCCGGCATCGATGTGAGCGCTAATTCCAATGTTCCGATAGCGCTCGATGGGGGTCTTGCGGGGCACGTGAACCTCCTGTGGAAGATGTCATGGCGGCGCGGCGCAGGTCGTGCGCCGCGCCACGCGGCGGCCGCCGAACAGTGGCGGCGGCATCGCGCTAACCTTTTTAGGATAGCGCGTCGACAATCTCTTTGCAGGAATCTTGCCGGCTCGACGCAAAGGGCGGCCCACTTCGGGCGGCGGGGCGTGCAGGCGAAAAAAAAGCGCGTCGGGAGACGCGCTTTGGGACATTGGCCGACCGTTCAGGCCAGACTCACTGAGCGCCCGGCAATCCCTTGATCTTCACGCCCGGCTTGATGCCCTTGGCCGCAAACCAGCCCTTCGGCATTTCGAGCGCATAAACGCCGTTGTTGCGCGGGCAATGATTGTTCTCGGTCTCCGCCTGCATCTCGTCGATGTCGGTGATCGTGCCGTCCGCGCGGATAAACGCGATCGACAGCGGAATCAGCGTGTTCTTCATCCAGAAGCAGTGCACGGCGTTCTCGTTGAACACGAAGAGCATGCCTTCGTTCGCGCCGAGCTTCGTGCGGTACATGAGTCCTTGCTCGCGGTCGGCGTCGTTCGCGGCGACCGCGGCGTCGATCACGTACATTCCGGCGGTGAGCTTCGCGCGAGGAAAGTCGGACGGCTGTTTCGCGCCGGGCGGCAGGGTCTGCGCTTCAGCGAGCGTGATCGATGCGAGCGGCAGCAGCATCGCGATGAGAAAGGCGCGTGTTGCGTTGACAATCGTCAAGCGCCGCGCAGCCTTGGCCGATGTGAATGAAAAGCGCAAGGCACGCAGCAAAAGCAATAGCGAATTCACGATGCTCCTTTGAAATCAGTCGTCGCGCCGGATAACCAGCAGGCCCGCGCATGTTACTTGAAGCAAGGACGAGGATACAAAACCAACGCAAAACAAAAGGGCAGATGCCTTTCGACGATCTGCCCTTTAACGCCGCAAGCGGCGGTAATGCTCGTTGTTGACTTCGCTTTACCGCCTCTTACAACAAACTTACTGTGCTGCGGAAGCAGCTTCCGGCGCCGAAGCGGCAGCCTTGTGCGACTTCTTGTGCGAAGCCTTGTGTGCGTGCTTCTTCGTCGACTTGTGAGCCTTTGCCGGAGCAGCAGCCGAAGCAGCTGCCGGAGCAGCAGCTTCCGGAGCCGAAGCTTGTGCGAATGCAGCCGTTGCGAACAGGCCAGCGACGAGAGCAGCGATCAGTTTGTTCATTTGTGAATCCTCAGCTTGAGTTTGATTAACCAAACGACCCGGTCATTGAGTCATGTCGGTAAACGAGCCATCCACCTTTCGGTTGACAGTCGTATCGACAAAAGAAACTCGATACGGCTGTGAACGCCTTTTCTTTCAAATAGCCTGGAGCACACAGGTAATCGAAAGCTTGATTCGTTCATGCCGGATAGCTTTGCACGGCATCTGTGGCGCTTAACGCGTGGTGCAAAAGGTCGGTTGACGTCTTTTTCACGAGAATCGCGCGGAGAATGAAAAAAAAGTTCGCACTGCAAGCGGCTTGTCATTGTTCGATGTCATCGCCGTGAAAAACGCCGATAGAAACGGCGCTCGCGATAGTGATTCAACCGGTGCGCTGCCACGGCGATCGTGCCTGCACTTCGACGGTTTCGCCGGGCGCAAGTCCGAGTGCGAAGACATCGAGTGCGCCGATCGCGACGCGCACGAGCCGCAGCGTCGGATAACCGACCGCGGCCGTCATGCGCCTGACCTGCCGGTTCTTGCCTTCGGTGATGGCAAGCTCGATCCATGTCGTCGGGATGGCGGCGCGATACCGGATCGGCGGATTGCGCGGCCATAGCGCTTCGATGCGCGCGTCGGCGACGAATGCGGTGCGGCACGGGCGCGTCACGTAATCGCCGAGATCGACGCCTTTCGCGAGATGCGCGAGGGCGTCGTCGCCGGGCGCGCCTTCGACTTGCGCCCAATAGCGCTTCACGAGCTTGTGACGCGGCTCCGCGATACGCGCCTGCAAAGCGCCGTCGTCGGTAAGAAGGAGCAGCCCTTCGCTGTCCGCGTCGAGGCGGCCCGCGGGGTAGACGCCCGGCGTCATCACCCAGTCGCCGAGCGACGGCCGCGTCTCATGCGCCGAGAACTGGCAGATCGTGCCGAAGGGTTTGTTGAGAGCGATGAGCGGCATCGGAGGGCAGGGCAGGCGCAAGGACGGTCGGAGCGGCATCTTAATGCATAATGATCCGCGAACCGCCTTCGCTTCGGTAGCGCGTGATTGCCGGCATGTACGGCATGGTTAGAATGATGTTCTGGCCATCGCTGCGGACGGCGCCCGGCCGTTTCGCTCTATCCCGCCAGCTTCCCATTAGAGCCCGACCTTCTCTGGAGTCGACCATGCCGTATCAGCACATCAACGTGCCGGCGGACGGTGAAAAGATCACCGTCAACGCGGATTTCTCGCTCAACGTGCCGGATCAGCCGATCATCCCTTATATCGAAGGCGATGGCACGGGCGTCGACATCACGCCCGTCATGATCAAGGTGGTCGATGCGGCAGTCGAGAAAGCCTATGGCGGCAAGCGCAAGATTCACTGGATGGAGATCTACGCGGGCGAGAAGGCGACGCGCGTCTACGGGCCGGACGTCTGGCTGCCCGACGAAACGCTCGATGTCGTGAAGGAATACATCGTGTCGATCAAGGGACCGCTGACCACGCCGGTCGGCGGCGGCATCCGGTCGCTGAATGTTGCCCTTCGTCAGCAACTTGATTTATATGTCTGCCTGCGCCCGGTGCGGTACTTCAAGGGCGTGCCTTCGCCGCTGCGCGAGCCGGACAAGGTGAACATGGTGATCTTCCGCGAGAACTCGGAAGACATCTATGCGGGGATCGAATGGCCGGCGGAGTCCGCCGAGGCGAAAAAGGTTATCGCCTTCCTGCGCGACGAAATGGGCGTGACGAAAATTCGCTTTCCGGAGTCGTCGGGGCTCGGCATCAAGCCGGTGTCGCGCGAGGGCACGGAGCGGCTCGTGCGCAAGGCGATCCAGTACGCGCTCGACAACAACCGGCGCTCGGTGACGCTCGTGCACAAGGGCAACATCATGAAGTACACCGAAGGCGCGTTCCGCGACTACGGCTACGCGCTCGCCCAGAAGGAGTTCGGCGCGGAACTGATCGACGGCGGCCCGTGGATGAAGGTGAAAGATCCGAAGACGGGCGCGGAAGTGGTGGTGAAGGACGTCATCGCCGACGCTTTCCTGCAGCAAATTCTGCTGCGTCCCGCCGAATACGACGTCATCGCCACGCTCAACCTGAACGGCGACTACATCTCGGATGCGCTCGCTGCGCAAGTGGGCGGCATCGGCATTGCGCCGGGCGCGAACATGTCGGATTCCGTTGCGATGTTCGAAGCGACGCACGGCACCGCGCCGAAGTATGCCGGCAAGGATTACGTGAACCCCGGTTCCGAAATTCTCTCCGCTGAAATGATGCTGCGCCATATGGGCTGGACCGAGGCGGCGGATCGCATCATTGCGTCGATGGAGCGGTCGATTTTGTCGAAACGCGTGACCTACGACTTTGCGCGGCTGATGGAAGGCGCGACGCAAGTGTCGTGTTCGGCGTTCGGCGAGGTGATGATCGAGAATATGTAAGCGGCACGGCTCAATTCCCGAATAACCCCGAGCGGTTAAGGCCTTTCGGGGTTTTTGTCGGCCCGCATTGCCCGAGTGCCGGCATCTGGCAACGGATGAAAAAAACCCGGCACGGAGGCCGGGTTTCACGAGGCAAATGCATCCGAACGGTCAGGCAGCGTCCTGAATATTCGATGCCTGTTTGCCCTTCGGTCCCTGGACGATCTCGAAAGAAACCTTCTGGCCTTCCTTGAGCGTCTTGAAACCGTTCATTTGAATCGCCGAGAAATGTGCGAACAGATCCTCGCCGCCTTCATCGGGCGTGATGAATCCGTAGCCTTTCGCGTCGTTGAACCACTTGACCGTACCAGTAGACATTCGTACTTCCCCTCTAACTCTCGTCGCAACCCGAGCACGTTTGAAAAGCTCGACGGCCCACCCCACAAGCCAACCGCCCCTCCTCACTAGCTCACCTCGGCCTTTTTTGCCCGGAGGCCCCCGGAAAAAAGTGCCAGTTTGATTGTTGAATCTCTTAAATCGAGTGTCAAGATTTTTTTAGGATAGAGCTTATGCTCGTTGCAGAGAACGCATTCGTAGGGTAATTCCTGCTCCGCGTGTGGGCCTCCGTCCAAGCAAGCCATCTTGAAAAGTCGCATAATCGACTCACTTGTGTGATACGCCCGGCGGCCCGCCACGGTGTCTTCGATTGTTTTTTTTGAAGCTGTGCGATACTGGTTTCAACGAGATGCAAGCGGGCCGCGCCGAGATTCCTGGGCGCCGGCGGGATTCGATGGACGGTAGCTGCGCAAGGCGCGTTTCAGTAACCCTTTCCGGTTTTAGGCCGGTGCTGGAGCGGCAATTGCGAGAGCGCCCGTGTTGTTTAGAATGGGTGTATGGCGATTAATCCCAACAAGCAGGATGGCACGGTACTCGAGCGGCAGGAGCAGAAGCTCAAGAAGCCGGCGATGTACAAAGTGGTGCTGCTGAATGACGACTTCACGCCGATGGAATTCGTCGTGATGATCGTGCAGGAATACTTTAGTAAAGATCGTGAGACTGCGACGCAGATCATGCTGAAGGTTCATCGCGAGGGCAGGGGAGTTTGTGGGGTCTACACGCGGGACATTGCGTCGACCAAAGTTGAGCAAGTCGTTAGCCATGCACGGCAGGCGGGGCATCCGCTGCAGTGCGTGATGGAGGAAGCATGATTGCCCAGGAACTGGAAGTCAGTCTGCACATGGCGTTTATGGAAGCACGTCAGGCGCGGCACGAGTTCATTACGGTCGAGCATCTTTTACTGGCCTTGTTGGACAATCCGACCGCCGCTGAGGTGTTGCGCGCCTGCGCAGCAAACATCGAAGATTTGCGTCAGAACCTGCGCAATTTCATTCATGACAACACGCCGACCGTGCCCGGCACGGACGACGTCGATACTCAGCCGACGCTTGGTTTCCAGCGCGTGATTCAGCGCGCGATCATGCATGTGCAATCGACCTCGAACGGCAAGAAGGAAGTGACCGGCGCGAACGTGCTCGTCGCGATCTTCGGCGAGAAGGACTCGCACGCGGTCTACTACCTGCAGCAGCAGGGCGTGACGCGTCTCGATGTCGTGAATTTCATTTCGCACGGCATCGCGAAGACGAACAGCGGCGACGCCGCGAAGGCGAACAGCGAAGCGAATCCGGAATCGGAAGACGCCGCCGCTCAGAAGGAAACGCCGCTCGCGCAGTTCACGCAAAACCTGAATCAGCAGGCGAAGGACGGCAAGATCGATCCGCTGATCGGCCGCGAGCTGGAAGTCGAGCGCGTCGTGCAGGTGCTCTGCCGCCGCCGCAAGAACAATCCGCTGCTCGTGGGTGAAGCGGGCGTCGGCAAGACGGCGATCGCCGAAGGCCTCGCCTGGCGCATCACGCGCGGCGAAGTGCCGGACATCCTCGCGGATGCGCAGGTCTACTCGCTCGACATGGGCGCGTTGCTCGCGGGCACGAAGTATCGCGGCGATTTCGAGCAGCGCCTGAAGACGGTGCTGAAGGAACTGAAGGAGCGTCCGCACGCCATTCTGTTCATCGACGAGATTCACACGCTGATTGGCGCGGGTGCGGCATCGGGCGGAACGCTCGACGCATCGAACCTGCTGAAGCCGGCGCTGTCGTCGGGTCAGTTGAAGTGCATCGGGGCGACCACGTTCACCGAATATCGCGGCATCTTCGAGAAAGACGCGGCCTTGTCGCGGCGTTTCCAGAAGGTGGACGTCACCGAGCCGTCGGTGGAGCAGACGGTCGCTATCCTGCGCGGTCTCAAGTCGCGCTTCGAAGAGCATCACGGCGTGAAGTACTCGTCGGGTGCGTTGTCGGCGGCGGCTGAGTTGTCGGCGCGCTTCATCACGGATCGTCATTTGCCGGACAAGGCAATCGACGTGATCGACGAAGCGGGCGCGGCCCAGCGCATTCTGCCGAAGTCGAAGCAGAAGAAGACCATCGGCAAGAGCGAGATCGAAGAGATCATCTCGAAGATCGCGCGCGTGCCGCCGCAGAGCGTGTCGCAGGACGACCGCAGCAAGCTGCAGACGCTCGATCGCGATCTGAAGGCTGTCGTGTTCGGCCAGGACCCGGCAATCGATGCGCTGTCGGCATCGATCAAGATGGCGCGTGCGGGTCTCGGCAAGCTGGACAAGCCGATCGGCGCGTTCCTCTTCTCAGGGCCGACCGGCGTCGGCAAGACGGAAGTGGCGAAGCAACTGGCGTTCACGCTTGGCATCGAGTTGCTGCGCTTCGACATGTCCGAGTACATGGAGCGTCATGCGGTGAGCCGCCTGATCGGCGCGCCGCCGGGCTATGTCGGATTCGATCAGGGCGGGTTGCTGACCGAGGCCGTCACGAAGAAGCCGCATTGCGTTCTGCTTCTGGACGAAATCGAGAAGGCGCATCCGGACATCTACAACGTGCTGCTGCAGGTGATGGACCATGGCACGCTGACGGACAACAACGGACGCAAGGCGGATTTCCGCAACGTCATCATCATCATGACGACGAACGCGGGCGCCGAGACCATGGGCAAGTCGGTGATCGGCTTCACGTCGCGCCGCGAGTCGGGCGATGAAATGGCCGACATCAAGCGCATGTTCACGCCGGAGTTCCGCAACCGTCTGGACTCGATCATCAGCTTCCGTTCGCTGGATGAGGAAATCATCCTGCGCGTGGTCGACAAGTTCCTCATGCAACTGGAAGATCAGTTGCACGAGAAGAAGGTTGATGCGGTCTTCACCGATGCGTTGCGCAAGCATCTGGCGAAGCACGGTTTCGATCCGCTGATGGGAGCACGTCCGATGCAGCGTCTGATCCAGGACACGATTCGCCGCGCACTCGCCGACGAACTGCTGTTCGGCAAGCTGCTCAACGGCGGCCGCGTGACCGTGGATGTCGACGCGGAAGACAAGGTGCAACTCACGTTCGACGAGAACTCGGCGCCGCCGCGTAATCCGAATCCTGAAGCGATCGAAGTGGATTGATTGCGGCAGACAGAAGCAAAAACGGCGCGGTTTCCACCGCGCCGTTTTTTTTTCGCCTTGAGCAACGTAAAGCTCAGTGCTTGCCCGTGCTCCCGAATCCGCCCGCGCCGCGTTCGCTCGCTTCGAAATCGTCGACGATATTGAACTCGGCCTGCACCACCGGCACGATCACGAGTTGCGCAAGCCGCTCCATCGGATTCAGCGTGAACGCGGTATCGCCGCGATTCCACGTCGAAACCATCAACTGGCCCTGGTAATCCGAATCGATCAAACCGACGAGATTGCCCAGCACGATGCCGTGCTTGTGACCGAGGCCCGAGCGCGGAAGAATCAGCGCGGCATAGCCGGGATCGGCGAGATGGATGGCAAGACCGGTCGGAACCAGCACCGTCTGATGCGGTTCGATCACGAGCGGCGCGTCGAGACAGGCGCGAAGGTCGAGGCCCGCGCTGCCGGGTGTCGCGTAGGCGGGCATGAAGTCGCGCATGCGCGCGTCGATAATTTTGACGTCGAGTTTCATGGTCAGGCTGAACGGCCGAGCGCAAACGCGTCGGCTAGAAGTTGATAGGACCGGGTGCGCGCGGCGTAGCTGCCGGCGACCGTCAGGACGATAAGCTCGTCGGCGTTGAATTGTTCCTGCAGCGCATGCAGCTTGTCGGTCACGCGCTCCGGCGTGCCGATGATGCTGCGTGCTTTCTCCTGCGCGATCACGGCGAGTTCGCGCTCGCCGTAGACCTGCGAGATGCCTTGCGCGATCGACGGTATCGGCTGATTCAGGCCGTAAGCCATTTGCACGCGGCGCAGATCGACCGCGCGTTCGAGCGCTTCGGCTTCCTTGTCTGTATCGGCGCAAATGACGAAGACGGCCGCCGCGAGATACGGCGTCTGCTCATGCCCGGCGGTGAAACGCTCGCGATACGCCTGCGCCACCCGATGCCCGTACTGCGCGTTGATGAAATGCGCGAACGCGTAGCGTATGCCGAGTTGCGCGGCCAGCAGGCCGCCGAAGTCGCTGGAGCCGAGCATCCAGAGTTCGGGGCGCGTGTCGATCTGCGGTTGCAGCAGCACGCCTTTGGCGAGGGAATCGTCGGGGATGTTGCCGCTGAAAAGCGCAATCAGTTCCGCGACCTGCTGCGGGAAGATGTCGCCGCGATTGTAGGAACCCGAAGCGACGGCCTGCGCGGTCCGCATGTCGCCGCCCGGCGCGCGGCCGACGCCCAGATCGACGCGATTCGGGAACAGCGCTTCGAGCATCAGAAACTGCTCGGCCACCTTGAACGGGCTGTAGTACGGCAGCATGACGCCGCCCGAGCCGATGCGGATGCGCTTCGTCAGACTGCCGATGCGCGCGAGCATCACTTCCGGGCACGGGTTCGAGACGCCGTAGAGACCGTGATGCTCCGCGCACCAGTAGCGCGTGTAGCCGAGACCATCGGCGAGCTGCGCGAGATCTAGCGTGGCCGCGATCGCATCCGCGGCCGTGTGGCCGTGGATGACCGGCGTTTGATCGAGAACCGATAGCTTCGTCATGGCTCAGGAGAAGAGCGTGCCGGCGCGCGGCGCACGTTTGGCGATTTCCCCGATCAGCGTGCGCGCGAGAAGCTGCTTGTCGGCGCGCGGCAGCGGCGTGGCGCCCGATGCTTCGAACAGCACGACTTCGTTATCGTCGCGGCCGAAGGTGAGCGGGCCGAGATTGCCGATCAAAAGCGGCACGTTCTTGCGCTTGCGCTTCTCTTCGCCATGAACGTCGAGATCGGCGCTTTCCGCTGCAAATCCAACGCAAAAGGGCGGGTTTGGCAGCTTCGCCACGGACGCGAGAATGTCCGGATTTTCGACGAAGTCGAACGACGGCAGCGGCTGCCCCGGCGCCTTCTTGATCTTGTGCGCGCTCGCGTGATCGACGCGCCAGTCCGCGACGGCCGCCACCGCGATGAAAATGTCCGCGTCGGCCGTGGCTTCCATGACGGCGTCGTACATCTGCTGCGCGGTCTGCACGTCCTCGCGATACACGCCCCACGGTGTGGCCAGCGACACCGGACCGGCGACCAGATGCACGTCCGCGCCCGCCTGCGCCGCTGCGCGCGCCAGCGCGAAGCCCATCTTTCCCGACGAACGATTCGTGATGCCGCGCACCGGATCGAGCGGCTCGAAGGTCGGTCCGGCGGTGATCAGCACGCGCTGGCCGCGCAGAATTTTCGGCTGGAAAAACGCGCAGATGGCTTCGAACGTCGCCGACGGTTCCAGCATGCGTCCGTCGCCCACTTCGCCGCACGCCTGCGAGCCGGAATCCGGACCGAGCACTTCGATGCCGTCATCGCGCACTTGCGCGACGTTGCGCTGCGTTGCCGGGTTCTGCCACATCTGGCGATTCATCGCGGGGACGACGAGCAGCGGACAATCACGCGCGACGCACAGCGTGGAAAGCAGGTCGTCGCACATGCCGTGCGCGAGCTTCGCGATGAAGTCGGTGGAAGCGGGCGCGACGACGATCGCATCGGCCTCGCGGGACAGGTCGATGTGCGCCATGTTGTTCGGCATGCGCGCATCCCATTGCGACACGTACACCGGACGGCCCGAGAGCGCCTGCATCGTGACGGGCGTGATGAACTGCGTCGCCGCTTCGGTCATCACGATCTGCACCGTCGCGCCAGCCTTGACGAGCAGCCGCGTGAGCTCGGCGATCTTGTAGCACGCGATGCCGCCCGTCAGCCCCAATACGAGATGTTTGCCTGCGAGTTCCAACTTGCCTCCGTCGCAAAGAGGCGCGGCTTACGGATGAAGCCGCGCCGGAACATCATCGCGATCCGCGCACGCGCCGCAGTTCGTCGAAAATCAGCAGCACGGCGCCGATGGTGATCGCGGTATCGGCGAGATTGAACGCCGGCCAGTGCCACGCGTTGACGTGGAAGTCGAGAAAGTCGATCACGTGACCGTACGCGAGGCGATCGATCACATTGCCGATCGCGCCGCCCATGATGAGCGCGAGCGCCGTGCAGAAAAGCCGTTGTGTGGCGTTCTTCTTGAGCAGATAGCAGATTACGGCCGCCGCCACGACGCCCAGCGCCGTGAACGCCCAGCGTTGCCAGCCGCCCGCCGCCGCGAGGAAGCTGAACGCCGCGCCGCGGTTATAAACGAGCAGCAGGTTGAAGAAGGGCGCGAGCGCATGAGGCTCGCCGTAGGCGAACACCTTCTGCACTGCGATCTTCGTCAACTGGTCGAACAGGATCACGATCAGCGCGATTCCGAGCCACGGCGCGAGCGATCCGCTGGAAGAGGTTTGTTTCGCCATCGTTCTCGTTGCCATTATGCTGCGCCTCGCGTTTCGCCAGCGCCGAAGAGGTTCGAGAAGCAGCGGCCGCACAGCCCCGGATGCTCCGCATGCGAGCCGACGTCCGCGCAGTAGTGCCAGCAGCGCTCGCACTTCATGTAGCTCGATGCCGTCACGTCGACGCCTTCTTCCGCTTCGCTCGCCACTTGCGCGACTTGCGCCTGGGACGTGATGAGCACGAAGCGCAACGCATCGCCGAGACTGGCGAGCGCGTCATAACGCGCGCCGCTCGCCCGCACGACGACTTCCGCCTGCAGCGACGAGCCGATCAGGTTCGCCGTGCGCGCTTCTTCGAGCGCCTTCGTCACGTCGCCGCGAGCGGAGCGGATCAGCGTCCACTTGTCGAGCAGCTCGCCTGCATTCGCGATGTCCGGATACGCGTGAAAGACTTCGGTGAAAATCGTGTCCTGACCGGGCTTCAGCACCTTGTACGCTTCTTCCGCCGTGAACGACAGATACGGCGCGACGAGACGCAGCAAGCCATGCGCGATGTGATACAGCGCGGTCTGCGCGCTGCGGCGCTCGCGCGAGGCGGGCTTCATCGTGTAGAGACGGTCTTTCAGCACGTCGAGGTAGAAGCCGCCCAGGTCTTCGGAACAGAAGGTCGCGAGCTTCGCGACGACCGGGTGGAATTCGTACTTTTCGTAGTGCGAGAGCGCGTCGTCCTGCAAATTGCGCGCGAGCGCGATCGCGTAACGGTCGATCTCGAGCCAGTCCTGCACCGGCACCGCATCACGGTCGAAGTCGAAATCCGACAGGTTCGCGAGCAGGAAACGCAACGTATTGCGGATACGGCGATACGTCTCCGTCACGCGTTTCAGAATTTCTTCGGAGATGGCGAGCTCGCCGGAATAGTCCGTCGATGCGATCCACAGGCGGATGATTTCCGCGCCCAGGCGGTTCGCCACTTCATGCGGATCGACGCCATTGCCGAGCGACTTCGACATCTTGCGGCCTTCGCCATCGACGGTGAAGCCGTGCGTCAGCAGCGCGTCGTAGGGCGGGCGGCCGTCGAGCATCGACGCGGTGAGCAGCGACGAATGGAACCAGCCGCGATGCTGGTCCGAGCCTTCCAAATACAGATCGGCGGGGAACTGCAGTTCGTCCTTGTGCGAGCCGCGCAGCACGTGCCAGTGCGTCGTGCCGGAGTCGAACCACACGTCGAGCGTATCGCGGTTCTTCTCGTACATGTTGGCGTCGTCGCCGATCAGCTCGCGCGGATCGAGCGATTGCCACGTCTCGATGCCGCCCTGTTCCACGCGCTTCGCTACTTCTTCCAGCAATTCGAGCGTGCGCGGATGCAGCTCGCCGGTTTCCTTGTGCACGAAGAACGCCATCGGCACGCCCCATTGGCGCTGACGCGAGAGCGTCCAGTCCGGGCGGTTCGCGATCATGCTGTAAAGACGCTGCTTGCCCCACGCCGGGTAGAACGCCGTGTTCTCGACGCCTTCGAGCGCGGTCTCGCGCAGCGTCTGGCCGCCGTCCTTCGGCTTCACGTCCATGCCGGCGAACCACTGCGAAGTTGCGCGATAGATGATCGGCGTCTTGTGACGCCAGCAATGCATATAGCTGTGCGTGTACTTTTCCGTCTTGAGCAGGGACCCGGCATTGTCGAGCGCGCCGACGATTTCCGGATTCGCCTTCCAGATCGACAGCCCGCCGAAGAGCGGCAGCGATTCGATGTAGCGGCCATCGCCCATCACCGGATTGATGATGTCCGAATCCGCCATGCCGTGCGCCTTGCACGACACGAAGTCTTCCACGCCATACGCCGGCGACGAGTGCACGATGCCCGTGCCGCTTTCGGTCGTCACGTAGTCGCCGAGATAGACCGGCGACGTGCGCTTGTAGCCCGGATGCGCCGCTGCGAGCGGATGATGGAAGCGCAGGTTGGCGAGCTTCTCGCCGGTCGTCGTCGCGATGACGTCGCCCGGCAGGCCGTAGTTCTGCAGGCACGCCTCGACGCGTTCCTGCGCGAGGATCAGCAGGCCGCGCGGCGTATCGACGAGCGCATACACGATCTCCGGATGCACGTTCAACGCCTGGTTCGCGGGAATGGTCCAGGGCGTCGTCGTCCAGATGACGATGCCGCCTTCGGTCTTCGGCAGCGACGGCAGGCCGAACGCGCGCGCGGTCTTTTCCGGCTCCGCGAACGCGAACAGCACGTCGATGGTCGGATCGGTCTTGTCCTTGTATTCGACTTCCGCCTCGGCCAGCGCCGAGCCGCAATCGAAGCACCAGTTCACCGGCTTCAGGCCGCGAAACACATAGCCCTTCTCCATGATCTTCGCGAGCGCGCGGATTTCACCGGCCTCGTTGACGAAGTTCATGGTCTTGTACGGATTGTCCCAGTCGCCAAGCACGCCGAGACGACGGAAGCCGATCTTCTGCTTCTCGATCTGCTCGCTTGCGTAAGCGCGCGCCTTCTGCATCACTTCGGCGGCGGGCAGCGACTTGCCGAACTGCTTTTCGATCTGGATTTCGATCGGCATGCCGTGGCAGTCCCAGCCCGGCACGTAGACCGCGTCGAAGCCCGCGAGATTGCGCGCCTTGACGATCATGTCTTTCAGGATCTTGTTGACGGCGTGACCGAGGTGGATGTCGCCGTTCGCGTACGGCGGGCCGTCGTGCAGGATGAACTTCTTGCGGCCCTTCGAGGCGGCGCGGATCTTCTCGTAGATCTTCTTGTCCTGCCATT
This sequence comes from Caballeronia sp. RCC_10, assembly GCF_041360715.1. NCBI lineage: Bacteria > Pseudomonadati > Pseudomonadota > Betaproteobacteria > Burkholderiales > Burkholderiaceae > Caballeronia > Caballeronia sp. RCC_10. The sequence goes on along the minus strand of NZ_JBFUPT010000001.1, from coordinate 829,541 downwards.
CCTTCACCCACGCGGGCTCGCGCTTCGGCAGGTCGCCGCGCATCGGGAAGGGCGTATCGAGCAGGTTGACCGGATATTTCGAGGAGGCTTTCTCTTTCTTGTCGCTCATGAGTGACTCAGTGAATTCGGTGAGACGGCGCTTGCAAACGGCGCGCGATGATTCGAAGACGGGGCAGCGGGCGATGCGGCATGCATCGCGCGCTCACCTAATTCGGTCGGTGGCCGAAATGGCGAAGCCCGTGGCGCGGCTGCCGGCGTTGCTCGCGGGCGGCAGGCCGAAATAGGCGCGCGTGTTGTCGACATCTTTCGCGATGGCGGCGGACAGCGTTTCGAGGTCGATGTACTTTTCCTCGTCGCGCAGCTTCTTGAGGAATTCGACGCGCACGAGCCTGCCGTACGCGTCGCCGTGCCAGTCGAGCACGAAGACTTCGAGAAGAACGCGGCCGGAATCGTCGACGGTCGGGCGAAGGCCGAGACTTGCCACTGCTGGCAGCGGCTCGTCGGCGAGGCCATGCACGCGCACGACGAAGATGCCCGATGCGGCCGGGCGCTTGTGCGCGATCGGCAGATTGAGCGTGGGAAACCCGAGATCGCGGCCGAGCTTCGCGCCATGCACGACGTGACCGCTGATGACATACGGACGCCCGAGCGCGAGATGCGCGGCGTCGAGATCGCCCGCGACGAGCGACGCCCGCACCGACGACGACGAAATGCGCGCGCCGTTCGGATGCGCGACGGTGGCCATCTGTTCGACTTCGAAGCCGTACTGGTCGCCGGCCGCCTTCAGCGAGGCGAAGTTGCCGGCGCGTTTCGCGCCATAGCAGAAGTCGTCGCCGACCATGACCCAGCGCGCGTGAAGGCCATCGACGATGACGTTCTTCACGAACGTATCCGGCGACTGGCTCGCGAACGTGTGATTGAAATGCTCGACCACCACGCGATCGACGCCATTCGTGCGCAGCGCTTCGAGCTTGTCGCGCAACATCGCGATGCGCGGCGGCGCGCCCGCCGGATTGAAGAACTCGCGGGGATGCGGCTCGAAAGTCATCACGCAGACCGGCAGCCCGCGCGCGTCGGCGGCGGCACGCACGCGCGCAAGCAGCGCCTGGTGGCCGCGATGGACACCGTCGAAGTTGCCGATGGTCAGTGCGCAGGGCGCCCGGCTCTCGGCGTTGGGGAGGCCGCGGAAGACTCTCACGATAGGCTTGGTCGGTGGGAGGGCTGATGCCGCAAAGCATTCGATTATAAACGCTCGCACGCGGAGACGGTTCCCGGGCCGCGCGGCGGCGCTTGCAAGGGTTCACTGGCGGTTCGCTGTCCTTTGGCACGATTTTCGCCGTCGCCAAATGATAAAATCGGCGGATGAAAAAAATCGTTATTCTGATTTCCGGACGCGGGAGCAACATGGAGGCCGTCGTGCGCGCGTGTGCGCGGGAAGGCTGGCCGGCTCGCGTGGCGGCGGTCATTTCCAACCGGCCCGATGCCGCCGGACTCGGCTTCGCAGCCGCGAACGGCATCGACACGGCGGTGGTCGATCATCGCGAGTTCGATGACCGCGCCGCATTCGATGCCGCGCTCGCCCGCGAGATCGACCGCTTCGAGCCGGATCTCGTCGTGCTGGCGGGCTTCATGCGCGTGCTCACCGATGCCTTCGTCGAACGCTACGCCGGGCGCATGCTCAATGTCCATCCGTCGCTGCTGCCGTGTTTTCCGGGTCTGCGCACGCATCAGCAGGCGCTCGACGCCGGCGTGCGCGTGCATGGCGCGAGCGTCCATTTCGTGACGCCGACGCTCGATCACGGACCGATCGTCGCGCAGGCCGCGGTGCCGGTCATCGCCGGCGACGATGCCGCCGCGCTCGCCGCACGCGTGCTCACGGTCGAACACATCATTTACCCGCGCGCGGTGCGCTGGTTCATCGAAGGGCGTCTTGCTATCGAGGGCGAACGTGTCGCCCTCACGCCGTCTGAGCCGCAATGGCTCTTTGCCGACATTGCCGGGGAGGGCGTATGAGGCTGCATGGATTTCTGATTGGTCAAACTGAAACGCTGCTGGCGGACGTGCTGCGCTTCGCCGGTCCCGCCGATGCCGCGACGAGCCGCTTTTTCCGCGCGCATCCGAAGCTGGGTCACGGCGAGCGTGGCGTGATCGCGGAGGCGGTGTTCGCGGTGCTGCGCCGGAAAATGGAGTTCTCGCATCTCGCGGAAAGCGGCGCCGGCAACCAGGCGCGGCGTCTTGCGCTGCTCGGGCTGATGCAGACCGCCGGTCTCAGCGCGCTGAAGCCGCACGTGTCGGCTGACGAGTACCAGTGGTTGTCGCAGGTATCGAAGATCGATCCGGCGAGCCTGCCGGTGCGCGTGCGCACGAATTTGCCGCAGTGGATTTACGACGCCATGGCGAAGCGCTTCGAGCCGGAAGAACTCGCGCAACTCGCCGCCGCGCTGAACTATCCCGCACCGCTCGATCTGCGCGCGAACCCGATCAAGGCGACGCGTGAAGCCGCGATCAAGGCGCTCGTCGAAGCGGGCATCGACGCGGGCGAAATGCCGTTCGCGCCGTTCGGCATCCGCGTGGACGGCAAGCCGGCGCTCACGCGGCTGCAGCCGTTCCAGGAAGGCTGGATCGAAGTGCAGGACGAGGGCAGCCAGTTGCTCTGCTCGCTAGTGGCGCCGCGCCGCGGCGAGATGATCGTCGATTTCTGCGCGGGCGCCGGCGGCAAGACGCTGGCGCTCGGCGCGATGATGCGCTCCACGGGGCGGCTGTATGCGTTCGACGTATCCGACCGCCGGCTCGCGAAGCTGAAGCCGCGCCTTGCGCGCAGCGGCTTGTCGAACGTGAACCCGGTGCTGATCGACAGCGAGCACGACGCGAAGATCAAGCGTCTCGCGGGCAAGATCGATCGCGTGCTCGTCGATGCGCCGTGCTCCGGCCTCGGTACGCTGCGCCGCAATCCCGACCTCAAGTGGCGCCAGTCGCCGGCCACGGTCGCCGAGCTGACGCCGAAGCAGTTGTCGATTCTGACGAGCGCCGCGCGCCTCGTGAAGACCGGCGGCCGTCTCGTCTATGCGACCTGCAGCATGCTCGAAGCGGAAAACGAAGGCGTCGTCGCGCAGTTTCTTGCGACGCATCCGAATTTCCGCGTCGTGCCCGCTCGCGACGTGCTCGCCGAGCAGCGCATCGATCTGGACACCGGCGATTATCTGTCACTGTGGCCGCACAAGCACGGCACGGACGGCTTTTTCGCCGCCGTGCTCGAGCGCGTGCCCGAAGCGAAGGCGCAGAAGCCGACGAGCGACGACGTCGGGGAACCAAGCGCTTAAGCGCCGATGCAGAGCCGCTTCCTGACGCATCTGTCCGAGCGCCTGTTCCGCGATTTCGGCGAGCCGGAAGCGCTCTGGCAGGTCGGGGCGCTGCTTGGTTTGCTCGTGATCGCGTGGTGGTGCGCGCGTGTGTTGCGCAAGAAGCTCGACGCGCGCCGCCAGTCGCGCTTCGAAGCGGTGCGATTCGGCGCGGAAAGCCTCAACAAGGCGCTCTTTCCGCTTCTCGGGATGGTCTTCGTGGCCATCGCGCAACTGACGCTGGCGCCGTTCATCCACACGGCGCTGTTGCGGCTCGCGCTGGTGCCGCTGTGCGGCATCACCGTCATCTACATGATGTTCTATGCCGTGCGCCGTGTGTTCCGAACGAGCGGCGGCGAGAGCGGGCACGAAGCGCACGCGTTGCTCTTCGTGTTCGAAAAGCTTGTCACGGTGCTCGTCTGGCTCGCCATGCTGCTCACGGTGATGGGCATTCAGGACGACGTGGTGCGCTGGATGGCGAGCGTGCGCTTCAATTTCGCCAACGCGCACATGACGTTGCTCTCGCTCGCCTCGGGCGTGCTGTGGGTCTGCGTGACGCTTATCGGGGCGATGTGGGCCGGCGCGCTCATCGACGAGCGCCTGATGCGCGCCCGCTCTCTCGATGCGAATCTCAAGGTAGTGCTGGCGCGCGTCGCACGGGCGCTGATGATTCTCGCGGCGGTTCTCGTGAGCCTGTCGATCGTCGGCATCGACGTGACGGTGCTGGGCGTGTTCGGCGGCGCGCTCGGCGTGGGCCTCGGCTTCGGCTTGCAGAAGATCGCGAGCAATTACGTGTCGGGATTCATCATTCTGCTCGACCGGTCGTTGCGGCTCGGCGACATGATCAGCGTGAGCGGCTCGCAGGGCACCGTCACGCAGATTCGCACGCGGTACACGGTCGTGCGCGGGCTGGACGGCATCGAAACATTGATTCCGAACGAAAAGCTCATCACCGATGTCGTACAGAATCACTCGTCGTATCTGACGCGGGGGAACGCGAAGATCGCCGTGCAGGTGAGTTATCAGTGCGACGTGGAACGCGCGATGCAACTGCTCGTCGAAGCAACGGAGGGCGTCGAGCGCGTGCTGCAGGACCCGGCGCCCGCTGCGCTGCTCGCGAGCTTCGGCGCGGACGGCATCAATCTGGAGCTGAGTTTCTGGATCGAGGATGCAGCCAAAGGGACCGGCGGCGTTAAGTCGCAAGTCAACCGGCGCGTTTGGCGGTTATTCTCGGAGAACGGAATTTCGATTCCGTATGCGCAGCGAGAAGTCAGAATCGTCCAAGGCGCGGCGGGCGATCGGTCGGAATGACCGATACGCGGCAACTTGACGGCGCGCAAGCGCCGCGAAGCGCCCTCTGATCGATGCATGGGCGTCATTCCTTCCGGTTTCGTAAGGAATCGAACGGAGAAGGTGGGCGTGAGATTTTTCTCGTTTGCCGTGGATTCAAAAAAATTCACCTTTACGACAAAGACTTGGAACGACTGCAGTAGAATGCGATCGAACTCGCGCGCACACCTTTCACGTGCCCGACAAGCCGGCCGCCTCGCGTTTCGGATTCACTTCGAAACGGTTTCAACCGGCCATTTTTCCCGAATTTCACAGCTACACAGGTAAACTGCCTTGCTGAATTCTTCCCTCGAATTTCTCGCCAACGGATTGCTCGACTTTTCTTGGTGGCAGATTCTGCTGTTCACGCTCGCGATGACGCACGTCACCATCGCCGGCGTCACCATCTATTTGCATCGCTGCCAGGCGCACCGCGCGCTGGACCTGCATCCCGTCGCAAGCCATTTTTTCCGGTTCTGGCTGTGGATGACCACGGGCATGCTGACCGGCCAATGGGCGGCGATCCACCGTAAACACCACGCGAAGTGCGAGACCGAAGAAGATCCGCACAGCCCGCAGACGCGCGGCATCTGGAAGGTGCTGCTCGAAGGCGCGGAACTGTATCGCGCGGAAGCGAAAAACGAAGAAACGCTGCGCCGCTTTAGTCACGGCACGCCGAACGACTGGCTGGAGCGCAACGTGTACACGCGCTATCCGATTCTCGGCATCAGCATCATGATGGTCATCGACGTCGCGCTGTTCGGCATCGTCGGGCTGTCGGTGTGGGCCGTGCAGATGATCTGGATTCCGTTCTGGGCGGCGGGCGTCGTCAACGGTCTCGCGCACTTCTGGGGCTATCGCAACTTCAATTCGGCCGACGCGAGCACGAACATTTTCCCGCTCGGCATCCTGATCGGCGGCGAAGAGCTGCATAACAACCACCACACGTACGCGACGTCGGCGAAGCTGTCGAGCAAGTGGTACGAGTTCGATATCGGCTGGATGTACATCCGCATTCTGTCGGCGATCGGCCTCGCCAAGGTGAAGAAGCTTGCGCCCACGCCGCGTCTGTCGGAAAGCAAGGCAGTGGTGGATCACGACACGCTGCAGGCCGTGCTGGCGAACCGCTACGAAGTGATGGCGCGTTACGGCAAGGCCCTCAAGCACGCCTACGCGCAGGAACTGGCGAAGCTGAAGGAAGCCGGCGCACGCGAGAAGTACCAGCTGATGCGCGGCGCGCGGAAGTGGTTCCACAAGGAAGAAGACGGCCTGAACGAACCGCAGCGCCAGCAACTGCCGGAACTGTTCTCGGACAATCAGAAGCTGCGCACGTACATCGAACTGCGCAAGGACCTGGCGGCGATGTGGGACCGCTCCAACGCCTCGCGCGAGCAACTGCTGGCTCAGTTGCAGGACTGGTGCCACCGCGCGGAACAGAGCGGCATCAAGGCGCTGCAGGATTTCGCGCTGCGTCTGCGTCGCTACGCTTTGTGAGCAATATCCGCTAAGATTTAAAGACGTCACAAGACCCCGCTCTGGCGGGGTCTTTGTTTTTGTGCGGCGGATTTCGCGCTGTTTTTTGCTCGAAGGGCGGGACAGGGGACATGGAAGCGATCAGGAGCGTCGAGTACGACCGGCCGCAAGGCCTGACGTGCGGAGTGGGCGAGGCGTGGGCGAGAGTGCCGAACGCGCCGTCGCCGGAAGAGAAACGGGCTTTGAAGGAGCGCATCCGTGCGCTTCTGAAGCGCGAAGAGGCGGTGCTGGTGGCGCACTATTACGTCGATGCCGAGCTTCAGGAGCTCGCCGACGAAACTGGCGGCTGCGTCGCCGATTCGCTCGAAATGGCGCGCTTCGGCCGCGACCATGCCGCGAAGACGCTGGTCGTCGCGGGCGTGCGCTTCATGGGCGAGACGGCCAAGATTCTGAGCCCCGCCAAGCGTGTGCTGATGCCCGACCTCGACGCGACTTGCTCGCTCGATCTCGGCTGCCCCGCCGATGAATTCTCCGCTTTCTGCGATGCCCACCCGGACCGCACCGTCGTCGTCTACGCGAACACGAGCGCGGCGGTGAAGGCGCGGGCCGACTGGATGGTGACGTCGTCGATCGGGCTGGAAATCGTCGCGGATTTGCACGCGCGCGGGGAGAAGATTCTTTGGGCGCCGGACCGGCATCTCGGCGGCTACATTCAGAAGAAGACCGGCGCGGACATGCTGCTGTGGCAGGGCTCGTGCCTCGTGCATGACGAGTTCAAGGGCGTCGAACTGGATTTGCTGCGCGCCGAGTATCCGGACGCGAAGATTCTCGTGCATCCGGAATCGCCGGAAGCGGTCGTGCGGCTGGCGGATGTCGTCGGCTCGACCACGCAACTGATCGACGCGGCCGTACGGCTCGATGCAAAACGCTTCATCGTCGCGACGGACCTGGGCATCCTGCACAAGATGCGGCTCGCCGCGCCCGGCAAGACGTTTATCGAGGCCCCCACGGCCGGCAACAGCGCGACGTGCAAGAGCTGCGCGCATTGTCCGTGGATGGCGATGAACGGCCTCGCCAATCTTGCCGACGTGCTCGAACGCGGCCACAACGAGATTCACGTCGATGCGGCCATCGGCGAACGGGCGCGCGTGCCGATCGACCGGATGCTCGATTTCGCCGCACGCCACAAGAAGCGCGTGCAGACGAGCGGCGATCTGGCGAAGGACGCCGCGCTGTTCACGAACGTCGGAGCCGCGTGATGTCGATATTCGAAGAAGTCCGGGCCCAGTACGGCGAAGCATTCGACGCGGCGCTTTCGCGCAATGTCGCCGACGCGCTCGCGGAAGACATCGGCAGCGGCGACGTCACCGGCCGTCTCGTGCCCGCCGACGCGCGGCGCACGGCGCGCATCCTCGTGCGAGAAGACGCGGTGCTGTGCGGCGTGCCGTGGTTCATCGAAGTGATGCGGCGGGTCGATCCGTCGATCGAGATGGAATGGCATTACAAGGAAGGGCAGCGCATGGCGGCCGATACGCCCGTCGTCCTTCTGCACGGTCCGGCGCGTGCGCTCTTGACCGCCGAGCGCAATGGCCTCAACTTTCTGCAGCTGCTTTCGGGCGTGGCGAGCGCGACGCGCCGTTATGTCGATGCGATCGAAGGCACGCGCGCACGCATCCTCGATACGCGCAAGACGCTGCCGGGCTTGCGGCTCGCTCAGAAATACGCCGTGCGCGTCGGCGGCGGAGCAAATCAGCGGCTCGCGCTGTATGACGGCATTCTCATCAAGGAAAATCACATCGCGGCGGCGGGCGGCGTCGGCGAGGCAATGGATGCGGCGCTCGCCCTGAACGCCGGCGTGCCGATTCAGATCGAAGTCGAAACGCTTGCGCAGCTCGAAACGGCGCTGGCGCATCGCGCGGAATCCATTCTGCTCGATAACTTCGCGCTCGACGCCATGCGCGATGCCGTGCGCATCACGGCAGGCCGCGCGTTGCTGGAAGTGTCGGGCGGCGTGAACTTCGACACCGTGCGCGCGATCGCGGAAACGGGTGTCGACCGCATCTCGATCGGAGCGCTCACGAAAGACGTGCGCGCCACCGACTTTTCGATGCGCATTCTCTAGCGTCGGTCAGACGCCGCGCCGCCGCTTCGGTGGCGGCATCAGCACGGTCGGCAGCGCCTTCGGCAAGGTGCCGGGCCAGTCGCGGCTGAAGTGCAGGCCGCGGCTTTCACGCCGCGTGCAGGCGCTCTCGACGATCAGCGACGCCACGTCGACCAGATTGCGCAGTTCGAGCAGATCGCGGCTCACTTTGAAGTTCGCGTAGTACTCGTGGATCTCGTCGCGCAGGAGCGCAATCCGGTGCTGCGCGCGCGCGAGCCGCTTGTCCGTGCGCACGATGCCGACGTAGTTCCACATCAGCCGCCGCAATTCGTCCCAGTTGTGCGCGACGACGACTTCCTCGTCGGGATCCGACACGCGGCTCTCGTCCCAGTCGGGCAGCTCGGCGTGGCAGCCGGAGGAAAAGCCGTCGGCTTCGATGGCGTTCGCCGCCGCGCGCCCGATCACGATGCATTCGAGCAGCGAATTGCTCGCGAGCCGGTTCGCGCCATGCAAGCCGGTGCAGGCGGTTTCACCGACCGCATACAGCCCCGGCCGGTCCGTGCGTCCGGCCAGATCGGTGACGACGCCGCCGCACGTGTAATGCGCGGCGGGTACGACCGGAATCGGCTCCTTGGCGATATCGATGCCGAATTCACGGCAGCGCGCGAGGATCGTCGGGAAATGTTCTTCGAGGAACGCACGCGGCTGGTGGCTGATATCTAGATACACGCAGTCGATCCCGCGCTTCTTGATCTCGAAGTCGATTGCCCGCGCGACGATATCGCGGGGCGCGAGTTCGGCGCGTTCGTCGTGTTCGAGCATGAAGCGCGCGCCGTCCGGCAGACGCAGGATGCCGCCTTCGCCGCGCACCGCTTCGGAGATGAGAAACGACTTCGCGTACGGATGGAACAGGCACGTCGGATGGAACTGGATGAACTCCATGTTCGCGACACGGCAGCCCGCGCGCCACGCCATCGCGATGCCGTCGCCGGTGGCGGTGTCGGGATTGGTCGTGTAGAGGTAGACCTTGCCCGCGCCGCCCGTCGCCAGCACCGTATGCGGCGCCTGAATCGTCACGGTCCGGCCGCTTTTCAGGTCGAGCGCATAGAGACCGTGGCAACGATGGCCGGGCATTCCGAGCCGGTCGGACGTGATGAGGTCGATCGCGTAGTGATCTTCGAGAACGGTGATGTTCGGATGATTGCGCACTCGCTCGTTGAGCGTCGTGACAACGGCGTGACCCGTCGCGTCGGCGGCGTGAATGATGCGGCGATGACTGTGACCGCCTTCGCGCGTCAGATGGAACCCGAGTTCGGCGGAGCTATCGCGGGTGAACGGGACACCCGCATTGATCAGCCATTCGATCGCCGCCCGCCCGTTCTCGACGATGAAGCGCGTCGCGGCTTCGTCGCACAGGCCGCCGCCCGCGATGAGCGTATCGGCGACATGATTGTCGATACTGTCGGCCGAATCCAGCACCGCCGCGATGCCGCCCTGGGCCCAGTCGCTTGCGCCCTCGCTCACCGGCCGTTTCGCGACGATCGCGACGCGCCGCGTCTCGGCCAGGTTCAGCGCGACGCTCAGTCCCGCGAGGCCGCTTCCTACGATCGCTACATCGAAATTCATGCTGCCGCGTCTCCGTTCCCGTGCTTGCCTAGCCGGCAAGCATAACGCGCGGCGCGCGGCGCGAACAACGAAAACCCGCGCACGGGCGTGTGAAAAGCGTGTGAAAACGCGAAATATCGAGCCGAAACGCAGAAAGCCCCGCATTGGCGGGGCTTTCCGGTGTCTTCGTCAAGGACTCGAGATCAAGATTTACTTGATCTTGGTTTCCTTGTAGTCAACATGCTTGCGGGCGACGGGATCGAACTTCTTGATCAGCATCTTTTCCGGCATGTTGCGCTTGTTCTTGGTCGTCGTGTAGAAGTGACCCGTGCCTGCGGTCGACTCCAGCTTGATCTTGTCGCGTGCGCCTTTGGCCATGTGCGTGCTCCTTAGATTTCACCGCGTGCGCGCAAGTCTGCGAGCACGGCGTCAATACCGTTCTTGTCGATCAGGCGCAGGCCGGCGTTCGAGACGCGCAGACGCACCCAGCGGTTTTCGCTTTCAACGAAGAAACGGCGGTTCTGCAGGTTCGGCAGGAAACGACGCTTGGTCCGGTTGTTTGCGTGGGAAACGTTGTTGCCCGACATCGGGCCTTTCCCAGTTACTTGGCATACGCGTGCCATGGTGACACTCCTAATACACGTTGAGTCTGAATCGAACGCTCGAATGAAGGAGGATTCCTTCGTCGATGCCTCTAATCGCCCAATTTGCCGATCGGGGACTTGGCAGCACGGTTATGCCAATGAGGACTGCGTGGATCAGAACAGGCGGGTTGAAAAAAGCAAACGAGGATTCTAGCAGGAAAAACAGTGCGTTATCAAGATTTTCTGGTCCGGGCGCGCCTGTGTGTGGGGCGTCACAGCCAGCCCTCGCGCGCGAACGAAAAAATGTCATTGGACGCGACGACCATATGATCGAGCAGCTTGACGTCGATGAGTGCGAGCGCATCCTGCAGCGTGCGCGTGAGCTTGCGGTCGCTGCCGCTCGGCTCGACGCCGCCCGACGGATGATTATGCGCGACGATCAACCCCGCCGCATTGAATGCAAGCGCGCGCTTGACGATCTCGCGCGGATAAACCGCCACCCGCGTCAGCGACCCTTGCGCCTCCTCGCAGATATCCAGCAGTTGATAACGCGCGTCCAGATAGACGCAGATGAACACTTCGTTCGTCCGCGTGCCGATTTTCAGGCGCAGGAAGTCCTCCACCGCGCCGGGAGAATGAGGAGCATGCGGTCGCGCGCCTTCTCCGCCAGCGCCCGGCGGCACATTTCGGACACGGCGAGCAGCGTCGCGGCGCGCGCTTCGCCGACGCCGCGCTCGCCCTGCAAATCGGACGCGGACGCATCCAGCACTGCGCGCAGTGAGCCAAATCGTCGCAGCAGCGCGCGCGCCACGTCGACGGCGGTCAGGCCCGGCACGCCCGTCCGCAGGAAAAGCGCGAGCAGTTCGGCATCGGAGAGCGTGGCCGGTCCGGCCTTGAGCAGACGCTCGCGCGGCCGGTCGGCCTCGTCCCATTCGGGAATCGACAGTGAGCGCAACCGCTCCTGCACGATTGCTTCGACGGGCGCGGGCAGCGGAAGGGCGGCTGTCATCGCACGCTCCGTGCAAGCGAACTTGCGAGGTGCGCCGCACGAACGCCGCGTGCGCCCGTCACGACGTTACGCAACTCTGTCTTACAATAGCGGTTCTGGCGCTCGTTCCGACGATGCGCCCCGCGGTTCGCAGCTTCGTGCCGAAGAGCCGCCGCTCGCCCGGCGCACGCCGCGCTTCTCACTGAACCGCCACATCCAATACTCATGAGCATCATCGATATCTCCGAGGTGAAACCCGGTTCCCACGTCACGCTTCATTACCGGCTCGCACTGGCCGATGGTGCCGACATCGTGAATACCTTCACCGAAAAGCCCGCGACGCTTCTCCTGGGCGCGGGCCAGCTCGCGCCGCCGCTCGAAGAAATTCTGCTGGGATTGAAGGTCGGCCACCATTCGACCTTTCAGCTAACGCCCGAGCAGGCGTTCGGGCCGCGCAATCCGGAGCTGGTGCAGCGTGTGTCGCTTGCGACGCTGCGCGAAAACAGCATGATCGGCGAGGATTTTTCTCCGGGCGATCTCGTCGAATTCAACGCGCCCAACGGCGGGCGCTACGCCGGCGTGCTCAAGGAAGTGGGCGAGACGTCGGCGCTGTTCGACTTCAATCACCCGCTCGCCGGCCAGGCGCTGGCCTTCGAAGTGAAAATCATCGGAATTCTGTAGCCATGAGCCTGACCGAAAGCCTCAACGACATCGAGACCGACCTCGAAATCCTGCTCGCCCAGCCGCGCGGGTTCTGTGCGGGCGTCGATCGCGCCATCGAGATCGTCGAGCGGGCCATCAAGCTGTTCGGCGCGCCGATCTACGTGCGGCACGAAATCGTCCATAACGCCTATGTCGTCGCGGATTTGCGCAAGAAGGGCGCGATCTTCATCGAGGAACTGACGGACGTGCCCGAGGGCAGCACGCTGATTTTCAGCGCGCACGGGGTATCGAAGGCAGTGCGCGCCGAGGCCGAAGCGCGCGGTCTGCGCGTGTTCGACGCCACGTGTCCGCTCGTGACCAAGGTGCACATGGAAGTCGCGAAGATGCGCCAGGAAGGCTTCGATATCGTGATGATCGGACACAAGGGCCATCCCGAAGTCGAAGGCACGATGGGGCAGTCGGGCGAAGGCATGCATCTCGTCGAAGATATCGACGACGTGCAGAAGCTCGACTTGCGCGATCCGAACCGCATCGCTTATGTCACGCAGACGACGCTTTCCGTCGACGATGCCTCCGCCATCATCGATGCGTTGAAGCGCAAGTATCCGAGCGTCAAGGAACCGAAGAAGCAGGACATCTGCTACGCAACGCAGAATCGGCAGGACGCGGTGAAGTTTCTTGCGCCGCAGTGCGATGTGGTGATCGTCGTCGGCAGCCCGAACAGCTCGAATTCGAGCCGCCTGCGGGAAGTGGCGGAGCGCAGCGGTATTCCCGCCTATATGGTGGACTCGCCTGCGCAGATCGATCCGGCGTGGCTGGAAGGGAAGAAGCGCATCGGCGTGACGGCGGGAGCATCCGCGCCGGAAGTGCTGGCTCAGGCGGTCATCGAAAGGCTGCGGGAGCTTGGCGTGCGCAGCGTGCGGTCGCTCCAAGGCATCGAAGAAACGATTTCTTTCCCGCTGCCGCGCGGTTTGTCCCTGCCGCAGTAATTAGACGAATTCCTCGAAAAGCGCCTCCGGGCGCTTTTTTTTCGTCCTGAACTTCGTACCGCGACTGGCGTCATCTGACTGAATGCACCAATCTGGAACACGATCCGACTCAAGTTTTTGAGGCTCGCTGTAGGCCCACTCCTGAAGTGGTGCAACTGCTGCACAAGCGCGGATCGCAACCCGGTTGCGCTATTGCTGCGAAATAGCCCGAAAATGCGGGTTGCAATGCTGGAAAACCCCGCCACGCAAGAATATTGCTCGTCTCATATTTGGCGTTACAATTCGCGCGTCTTGAGTCCCAAGGGGCTTTGGTAACCGATTTGAAAGCCGCAGGAGACCTATTTGATGCGATTCAAGTTTGCTCACGCCGTGTCCATCGCGGCTGCGGTTGCAATGGCAACTGCATGCGGCAAGAAGGACGAAGGCGGAGCGGGCGGAGCAGCGTCGGCGGCCAGCGCCGCTGTCGCGCCGGCGGCAGCCGTGGCGCCCGCGAGCGAGGCGACGGTCGTCAGGATTGGTCATGTCGCGCCGCTCACCGGCACTCAGGCGCATCTCGGCAAGGACAATGAAAACGGCGCGCGGCTCGCGCTGGAAGAAATCAGCAGTCAGGGTCTGACGATCGACGGCCGCGCCATCCGCCTCCAGTTCGACAGCCAGGACGATGCCGCCGATCCGCGCACCGGCGAGGAAGCCGCGCAGCGCCTCGTCGATGACCATGTAGTCGCCGTGATCGGACATTTGAATTCCGGCGTGTCGATTCCGGCGTCGAAGATTTATAGCGATGCGGGCATCGCGCAGATCTCGCCCTCGACGACGAACCCGCAGTACACGAAGCAAGGCTACAAGACGACGTTCCGCGTCGTGGCCACCGACGCGCAGCAGGGCCCCGTGCTGGCCGGCTACGCGATGAAGACGCTGCATGCGAAGAAAGTCGTGATCGTCGATGACGCCAGCGCCTACGGCCGCGGCCTCGCAGACGAGTTCGCAAAGACGGTTCAGGCAGGCGGGATAAAGATTGCGGCGCGCGAGTCGACAACCGAGAAGGCGCGCAATTTCAAGGCGATCATCACGAAGATCAAGCGCGTGCAGCCCGACGTGGTGATGTACGGCGGCATGGACGTGACGGGCGGCCCGTTCGCGAAGGAAGCCGCGGCGCTCGGCGTGAAGGCGAAGATTCTGGCGGGCGACGGCGTCTGCACGCAGCAGTTGCCGGAGCTGGCGGGCGATGCGGTGCAAAACGTCGTCTGCACGGAAGCCGGGCCCGCGCTCTCGAAGATGGACAAGGGGGCGGACTTCGCGCAGAAGTACGAAGCACGTTTTCACACGCCGGTGCAGATTTACGCGCCGTTCACGTATGACGCGATGTACGTGATCGTCGATGCAATGAAGCGCGCCAATTCCATCGAAGCGGGCAAGGTGCTCGCGGCGATGGCCACGACGGATTTCAACGGTCTGACGGGGCATATCGCGTTTGACGATAAAGGCGATCTGAAGGCGGGCACCATCACGCTTTACGACTTCAAGGACAAAAAGAAGGAAGTGCTCGACGTCGTCAAGCAGTAGCAGCAGGCGTTTGCAGTCTTGCGGCGCCTTATCGACAGCGCCGTTTCGTATCCGTCTGCCGGAAGCCCGCACCTATCCGGCGGCGGGCGGAACGGCAGGCGATTAACCCTTACCGGTTTTTTTCAAAAGTACGCGCAGTGCTGCTCCAGATTTCGCTTCACACCGGTTTATCGGCCGGTGATAAAGGCGTGATCTGGTCGCACGGGGCTAAGGAGCTTTTAATGGATATTTTCATCCAGCAGATCATCAACGGTCTGGTGCTTGGCAGCGTCTACGCCATCATCGCTCTGGGCTATACGATGGTGTACGGGATTCTCGGCATCATCAACTTCGCGCACGGCGACGTGCTGATGGTGGGCGCGATGGTCGCCCTGTCAGCGATAGGCGTCATGCAGAACCACTTTCCATCGATGCCCGGGCCGATCATGCTGACGATCGCGCTGGTGATTGCCGCGGTCGTTTGCGCGGTCGTGGGTTATACGATCGAAAAAGTCGCGTACCGGCCGCTGCGCAAGGCGCCGCGTCTCGCGCCGCTGATCACCGCCATCGGCGTGTCGATTCTGTTGCAGACCGTCGCGATGATGATCTGGGGCCGCAATCCGCTCGCGTTCCCGCAGCTTCTGCCGACCGATCCGATCAACGTGATCACCGCCGGTGAGAACAACCCGGGCGCCGTGATCTCGATGACGGAAATCGTCATCATCGTGGTCGCGTTCCTCGTGATGGCCGGTCTGCTGCTGCTCGTGCACAAGACCAAGCTCGGCCGTGCCATGCGCGCGATCGCCGAGAACCCCGGCGTCGCATCGCTGATGGGCGTGAATCCGAACTTCGTGATTTCCGCGACCTTCATGATCGGTTCCGCGCTCGCCGCGCTCGCCGGCGTGATGATCGCGTCCGAATACGGCAACGCGCACTTCTACATGGGCTTCATCCCCGGCCTGAAGGCGTTCACGGCGGCGGTGCTGGGCGGTATCGGCAATCTGGGCGGCGCGATGGTCGGCGGCGTGCTGCTCGGCTTGATCGAGCAATTGGGCGCCGGTTACATCGGCAATCTGACGGGCGGCGTCTTCGGCAGTAACTATCAGGACGTGTTCGCCTTCATCGTGCTGATCATCGTGCTCGTGTTCCGTCCGTCGGGTCTGCTCGGCGAACGTGTCGCGGATCGCGCTTAAAGACCGTGTGAGGAGCTGAATAAAATGACATCGATTCAACCGATTGAGCCGTCGACGACGCTCATCCCCGAGAAGAACACGACGAAGACGCTCGTCGTCGGCGTTCTGACCGCCGTGTTCGTGATCGCAGCGCCGATGGTGATCGGCGCGGCCGGCGGCAACTACTGGGTCCGCGTGCTCGACTTCGCGATGCTCTACGTGATGCTGGCGCTCGGTCTCAACGTGGTGGTCGGCTTCGCCGGCCTGCTCGACCTGGGCTATATCGCGTTCTATGCGGTCGGCGCGTACACGGCGGCGCTGCTGTCGTCGCCGCAGCTCACCTCGCAGTTCGAATGGATCGCGCACCTCGCGCCGGGCGGATTGCACGTGCCCTTCCTCTTCATCGTGCCGGTCGCGATGGCGCTCGCCGCCACCTTCGGCGTGCTGCTCGGCGCGCCGACGCTGCGACTGCGCGGCGACTATCTCGCGATCGTGACGTTGGGCTTCGGGGAAATCGTCCGGATCTTCATGAACAACCTCGATCGTCCGATCAACATCACGAACGGTCCGAAGGGGATTACGGGCATCGATCCGGTGACGGTGGCGGGCTTCAATCTGTCGCAGACGCACGAGTTCTTCGGCTTCAAGTTCCCGTCGGTCTACATGTACTACTACCTGTTCGTGCTGGGCGCGCTGGCCGTCATCTGGGTATGTACGCGTCTGCAGCATTCGCGTATTGGCCGTGCATGGGCGGCGATCCGCGAGGACGAAATCGCGGCGAAGGCGATGGGCATCAACACTCGTAACGTCAAGCTGCTCGCGTTCGCGATGGGCGCGTCGTTCGGCGGCCTGTCGGGCGCGATGTTCGGTGCGTTCCAGGGCTTCGTGTCGCCGGAATCGTTCACGTTCTGGGAATCGATCGTGGTGCTGGCGTGCGTGGTGCTGGGCGGCATGGGCCACATTCCGGGCGTGATTCTCGGCGCGGTGCTGCTCGCGGTTTTCCCTGAATTCCTGCGCTCGACGATGGGCCCGCTGCAAAACGCCATTTTCGGCCATCAGATCGTGGATACCGAAGTCATCCGTCAGTTGCTGTACGGTCTGGCGATGGTGCTGATCATGCTGTATCGCTCGGAAGGCCTGTGGCCCGCCGCGAAACACGAAGACAAGATCGCGAAGATCGCGAAGCGCAACGGCAAGAAGCCGGTGCGCGCCTAAGCGGGGGATTGAAAATGAGCGACAAACGTACTCGATTGTCCGTGCAGGGCGTGAACAAGCGTTTCGGCGGCTTGCAGGCGCTCTCCGATGTGCGCCTCGAAATCAAGGAAGGCGAGATTTACGGTCTGATCGGCCCGAACGGCGCGGGCAAGACCACGTTCTTCAACGTCATCACGGGCCTTTACACGCCGGATTCGGGCGTCTTCAAGCTGGACGGTGAAGCCTATACGCCGACTGCGGTGTATCAGGTGGCGAAGGCGGGCATCGCGCGCACTTTCCAGAACATTCGTCTCTTTGGCGGCATGACGGCGCTCGAGAACGTGATGGTCGGCCGTCACGTGCGCACGAAGCATGGTCTGATCGGCGCGGTGTTGCAGACGCCGGCCGAACGGCGCGAAGAGCGCGAAATCAAGGAACGCGCGCTGGAACTGCTCGAATATGTCGGCGTGCTGCAGTACGCGGACTATACGTCGCGCAATCTGTCGTACGGGCATCAGCGCCGGCTCGAGATCGCGCGTGCGCTGGCGACGGATCCGAAGCTGCTTGCGCTCGACGAACCCGCTGCGGGCATGAACGCGACGGAGAAGGTCGAACTGACGCGTCTGCTCGACAAGATCCGCGCGGACGGCAGGACGATTCTTTTGATCGAACACGACGTGAAGCTCGTGATGGGATTGTGCAACCGCATGACGGTGCTCGATTACGGCAAGGTGATCGCCGAAGGTCTGCCGCAGGACGTGCAGAAGGACCCGAAGGTGATCGAGGCATATCTGGGTGCGGGGGTGCACTAAATGGCGACCATGAATGCGATGTTGAAGGTCAAGGGCCTGCAGGTGAATTACGGCGGCATCCAGGCGGTGAAGGGTGTCGATCTGGAAGTCGGGCAGGGCGAACTGGTTACGCTGATCGGCGCGAACGGCGCGGGCAAGACCACGACGATGAAGGCCATTACCGGTTTGAAGCCCTATTCGGGCGGCGATATCGAGTACATGGGTCAGTCGATCAAGGGCGTGCCGACGCACGAGCTGTTGAAGCGCGGCCTCGCGATGGTGCCGGAAGGGCGCGGCATTTTCGCTCGCATGTCGATTCTCGAGAACATGCAGATGGGGGCGTATCTGCGCAATGACGCCGATGGCATTCAGAAGGATACCGAGCGTATGTTCGGCTTCTTTCCTCGCTTGAAGGAGCGCGCGTCGCAGTACGCGGGGACGTTGTCCGGCGGTGAGCAGCAGATGCTTGCGATGGCTCGTGCTTTGTTGTCGCGGCCCAAGCTGCTCTTGCTCGATGAGCCTTCGATGGGGCTGTCTCCCATCATGGTCGAAAAGATCTTCGAAGTCGTTCGCGAGATTTCGAAAGAAGGCTTGACCGTCCTTCTCGTTGAGCAGAACGCGCGGCTCGCGCTTCAGGCCGCTAATCGCGGGTATGTGATGGATTCGGGTACTGTCACTATGTCGGGCGATGCCAAGATCATGCTTGATGATCCTAAGGTTCGGGCTGCTTATCTCGGCGAGTGAGTTTTCTTGCTCGCGGGCGCGGGGAGTTTTTTTCTTTCGTGTCGGTCTATTAGCGCGCCCCTCCCCGGGGAGGGGCGAGCAGATAGACCGGCACGAATTCAAATTCAACAAACCGAAAAAACCTAAAGCCGCTTGCCCAAACTAACAACATCATCAACCCGATACCCCATCCGTTCGTAAAACGAAACCAACTCACCCCGAACGGAGAGCACCTGCAGATTGACCTTCGGGCATCCAAGCCGGGCAAGCGCCGCTTCAGCATGAAGCATCAACCGCCGCCCGAACCCGCGCCCCCGAAGAGAACGGCAGACGGCAAGCGAATAAACCCACCCCCGATGCCCGTCATAACCACACATGACAGTCCCGGCAACGACCCTGTCCACCACACCGACAAAGAACAACTCAGGCTGAGTCGACAGCTTGTTGGCGATCGACAAAGCCGGATCGCGCTGCGGCCTCGACGCATCCGCATACTCGGGAAACACATCGCGCCACAGAGCGATCACGGCATCGCGATCGCCCGCTTCGAAAGTCCGAACGATCACAGCGTATCGAGCACCGAACGCAGCATCGCGAGCATCTGATCGATCTCGTCCTTGGTCACATTGAGCGCAGGCATGAAGCGCAGCAAATTCGGACGCGCCGCGTTGAGCAACAGACCATCCGGTTGCATCAGCCGCGCCTTCTCGACGATCTGCGGTCCCTTGTCGCTATCCAGCAGCAGCGCGCGCAGCAAGCCTTCGCCACGTTCGCCCTTGAATCCGCGCTCATCCGACAGTTTCAGCAGTTCGCCACGCAAATACTCGCCGCGCTCACGCACGCCTTCCAGAAAGCCCGGCGCAGTCAGCTGCGAAATCACCGAATAGCCCACCGCCGTCATCAACGGATTGCCGTTATACGTGCCACCCTGGTCGCCGGCTTCGAAGCACGCGACTTCCGCCTTCGACAGCAACGCGGCGAGCGGGACGCCGCCACCGATGCCCTTGCCGAGCGTCATGATGTCCGGCTCGATGCCCGACAGCTCATAGGCGAACAACGTCCCCGCGCGTCCGCAGCCGCTCTGCACCTCATCGACGATCAGCAGCAGATTGTGCCGCTTCGTCAGCGCACGCAATTGCTCCGTGAACTCGCGCGTCGCGGGAATCACGCCGCCTTCGCCCTGAATCGGCTCGAGCATCACGGCAACGGTCTTCTCGCCGATGAGCTTCTCGACCGAGGCGATATCGTTCAAATCGGCTTTCGGGAAGCCCGGCACTTGCGGCGCATAGATCGTGTCCCAGCCGGCCTTGCCGCTCGCCGACATCGTGGCGAGCGTGCGGCCGTGGAAGCTGTGATCGAACGTGATGATCTCGTATGCGCCGTTGCGGAACTTGCGCCCCCACTTGCGTGCGAGCTTGATCGCGCCTTCGTTGGCCTCGGCGCCGCTGTTCGCGAAGAACACCTTGTCGAAGCAGCTGTGCTGCGTGAGCAAGTCCGCGAGCTGCGCCATCGGGCCGTTATAGAACGCCGGCGACGGATTGATCAGCGTGCGCGCCTGCTTGTCCAGCGCTTCGATCATGCCGTCGTTGCAATGGCCGAGCGAATTGACCGCCCAGCCCTGAATGAAGTCCAGATAGCGTTTGCCGGTGTTGTCGTAGAGCCACGAGCCCTTGCCGTGCGTGAACACGATCTCGGGGCGGTTCGTGATGTACATCAGCGAATCGACGGGGTACTCATTGAAATTCATGACAGCGGGCTCCACGAGGCGATGACGAAAGAGAAAACGGCGCACAAAAAACAAAAGCCACGGTGTTTCCGTGGCTTCATTCTCTGCGCTTCATACAACCGAACCATGACGAGCGCGAATGCTTGACGAGCCAGCGGCATCCCTAGGGAAGCGGCGAGCGGCGGCGTCGGAGTGCGTTCAGAATTCGATTCATTCGCGAAGGATACGTTATGACGTTCGAGCCTGTAAACCGCCAGCGCGGAAATTCTGCGCGCCGGCGGCCTGCCTGCCACGCCGATCAGACCGGATGCGCGAGATCCGCTGCGCTCGTGAATGAGTCCGCGTAGAACTCGTCCTCCGGCAACCGGTGATGCAGCGTGAAATCGCGCTGCGCGGATTCCACCATCACCGGCGCGCCGCACGCATAGACCTGATACGCGCTCAGATCGGGCAGGTCTTCGACGACAGCACGATGAACGAAGCCCGTGCGGCCAGTCCAGTTGTCGCCCGCATCGGGTTCGGAAAGCACCGGCACGAACTTGAAGTTCGGGACTTCCTTCGCCCATTGCTCGGCGAGGTCCATCATGTACAGATCCTTCTTGCGCCGGCCGCCCCAATAGAGCGTCATCGGGCGATTCAGGTTCTTGAACACCGCATGCTCGATGATCGCCTTGATCGGAGCGAAGCCCGTGCCCGACGCGAGCAGCACGATCGGCTTGTCCGATTCGTCGCGCAGGAAGAACGTGCCGAGCGGGCCTTCGAAGCGCAGGATATCGCGCTCCTTCATCGCGCCGAACACGTGGTCCGTGAACGTGCCGCCCGGCATATGGCGAATGTGCAGTTCGAGCGGCCCTTCGTGATGCGGCGGGCTCGCCATCGAATAGCTGCGGCGCTTGCCGTCCTTCAGGATGAATTCGATGTACTGCCCCGCGAGATACTGCAGGCGCTCGTTGGCGGGCAACTGCAGCTTCAGTTCGATGACGTCGTCCGCGCGGCGCTCGAGCGCGTTGACGCGGCAGGGCAGCTTCTTCACCTGCACGTCGCCGACCCCCGCCACTTCGCGCACGTCGATGGTCAGATCGCTCTGCGCCGTCGCGCAGCAGAAGAGCGCCATGCCGCGGGTCTTTTCATCGTTGGAGAGCGCCGACGACGAGTGCGGCGCCTGTTCGACTTCGCCCTGGACGACCGCGCCCTTGCAGGAGCCGCAAGCGCCGTTCTTGCAGCCGTAGGGGAGGCCGATTCCCTGACGCAGCGCGGCGGTCAGCACCGGTTCGTCGGGTTCCACCTGAAACTGCCGGCCGCTTTGCCGGAGCGTTACGTTGAATGCCATAGATCGATTTCGTGCGATGGTGTGAGTATGTCTTTCGATGCCGCCTTCAGCGGCCAAACGCCTGGAACGAGCGGCGGATACAATGCTCCGCATGATCGCCACTCGAATTCTGCGCCGCCCGCGCGTGCTGATCGTCGGATGCGGCGATGTCGGGCTGCGCACGTTGCCGCTTTTCCATGCCCGCGCCGCGAGACCGCGCGTGATCGCGCTCACGCATCATCCGGAACGTGCAGCGGAACTGCGCGCCGCGGGCGCGTTGCCGATTCCCGGCGACCTCGATGCGCGCAGAAGTCTCGCCAGGCTTGCGGGCATCGCACGGCACGTTTTGCATCTCGCGCCGCCTCAGCGCGATGGCGATACGGACCGCCGCACGCGTGCTTTGCTTGCAGCCTTGCGCGCGCCTCGCCGCTCGGTGGCACGTGGCGCGCACGCGGCCACGGCTGCACGTTCCGCGTGGCGCAACCCTTCTTTCATTGTACCCGACGCCCTTTTTGGAGCCACATCGGCAATCGCAGCGCGTAGCGGTTCGGTGCGCTTCGTCTATGCGAGCACAACAGGCGTCTACGGCGATTGTCGCGGCGCGCAAATCGACGAAACGCAGCCCGTGCGGCCCGGGAACGAGCGTGCGCGGCGGCGGGCGTCGGCGGAGCAGCAGTTACGCGATGCGGGCGTGCAAAGCGGCTGGCGCGTGTCGATCGTGCGAATTCCCGGAATCTATGCGGAAGACCGTCTGCCGCGCGCGCGCATCGAACGGGCGATGCCCGCGCTCGTCGAACGCGACGACGTCTATACGAATCACATTCACGCCGACGATCTCGCCGCGATCATCGTTCGCGCGCTGGTGCGGGGAAAGCCGCAGCGCGCGATCAACGCATCGGACGATACGGACCTGCGCATGGCCGATTATTTCGACCGCGTGGCCGACGCCTGCGGATTGCCGCGCGTGCCGCGCATCACGCGCGAGGAAGCCGAAACGCGGCTCGAGCCGGTCACGCTTTCATTCATGCGCGAATCGCGAAGGCTTCGCAACGAGCGTCTCAAGCGCGAACTGGGATACGCGCTGCGCTATCCCACCGTCGACGATTTTCTCCGCGAGCGAATTCGCGTGCACGCCGGAGCGGCGCGCGAAGCGGACATGCCGCGCTAGATCAGCGCCGGAATCGTTTCGAGCAGAACGAAGCACATCAGTGCGCCGATCAACGCGCCGATCAGATTCGGCGAGTACTTGTGACGCATGTGCATGACGACGCCCAATACCCCGATCAGGACCGCGCACAACCCGACGAACGCAATCAGCGCGACGCTCATGTGGGAAGCCATGATGCCCTCCTGCCCTTGTTTTAATCATTCTGGTTCCGTAAGACGAGTATATGAGCGGCGGAACCGGAAGGCATGCTGCAATGCAGCGGGCGGGCGTCGGGAGTTCTACCGATTTGCAAATCGACGGGGCTTAGTCATCGCGTCGCGGCGTATCGGGCCGCTTCAGGCTCGAACGTTGTCGTTCGCGCGCAAAGCAGCAAGGTCGTCCGCATCGAGCCAGCGCCAGTCGCCTTCTCCGAGCGATGCCGGCAGCGCATAGCCGCCGACGCGCTCGCGATGCAATTGCTCCACGCGATTTCCCGCCGCGGCCACCATCCGCTTTACCTGATGGTACTTGCCTTCGAGCACGGTTAGTTCGAGCAGCCGGTCATCCCGTCGATGGGCGGCGAGCGCGGCGGTCGGCTTGGTCTCGCCGTGCAGCAGCACGCCTTCGAGGAGCTTCGCGAGTTGCGCGTCATCGAGCGGATGGCGCACCGTCGCGAGATAGAGCTTCGGCACCTTGCGTTTCGGCGACGTGAACGCATGGACGAACGCGCCATCGTCGGAAAGGAGGAGCAGGCCGGTGGTGTCCTGATCGAGCCGCCCGACCGGCTGCACGCCGCGCTCGACGAGTTGGGGCGGCAGCAGGTGAAACACGCTCAGGTGATGCTGCGGGTCGCGCGAGCACTCATAGCCCGCCGGCTTGTTGAGCGCGAGGTACGCCTTTTCGCGATAGGTCCACGTGCGGCCGTCGACGTCGAAATCGAGCGGCGGTGCGATGGGAAAATCGGCGCGCGGATCGGTGCATGCTTCGCCGCCGATGCACACGCGCCCTTCGGCGATGATCCCGCGGCACTGGCGACGCGACCCGAAGCCTTGGGAGAAGAGGAGGGTTTCGAGGTCCATCGGATGGAGGGGAGTTGGAGCGCGCATTCTAGCAAGGACGGCGCGACGGCCGATGCGCTTCGCTGACGGCCGTTGCAGGTATGCGCACTCACTGCGCGCAGGCGTGCGTCAGCGCGTGGCGGCGTCGGGCGGCCGCTGCCGTCAATGTGCGTCGCCGCGTCCCTTCGATACGGCTGGCACGCCCCATCCGAAAATCGAATACGACTTCGATGCGTCGTTCCGGCTGCTTTCCGCCGATGCGCTCTTGGCGGCGATGCTCCAGCGTCCGTCGAAGGTCATCGATGGAACGACCGGCGCCGGCAGCGCGCTCGCCTTCTGGAAATAGGCGGTGTTGGCGTCGGCTTGCATGGTCGTCGCGTGTTTCAGGACGGCCTGCGCCTGGGGGTTGCGTGGATCGAGCGCGACGGCGCGCCGCGCGTTTCGTAACGTGCATGCGGGATCGTGGTTCGCTGCGCATGAGCGGGCGCTGGCTATCGCGCTGTCGCGTGCGCGTTCCTGACGCGCAACATCGGCTGCGAGTTGCTGAATCTGCGGGCTGCGCGATTGAATCGGCGCGAAGCTGCGGAGGGATCGGCGCGCCGCGGCGATATCGCGGTTTGCGAGTGCCTGCCGGACGGCTGCGATCGTGCGCGCTTCTGTTGCCGATGGCGCGTCGCGAGGGGCAACGATGGGGGGCTGCGGGATCGGACGTTCCGTCGAGGCGAGGGTCGAGGGTCGTTTAGGGGCGTCCGGCGCGCCCTTGGCTGTGGGGCTGGACGCGGTATCGGCGGCGATACTCGCAGCGGACGGTGATGCGTCTTTCGACGCGGGCTTGGCGGCGGTGGTGGATGCCGTTGCGGCGGCGATAGTCACAGTAGACCGCGATGCGTCTTTCGGCGCCGGCTTGTCGGCGGTGCCGGACGCGGTATTGGCCGCGATAGTCGCAGCGGACGGTGATACGTCTTTCGACGCCGCAGACGATGTGTGCGGTGCTGAAACTGCTGCAGTATTGGACGTGCGTGCCAATGCCGCTGTCGATTGCGATGCCGCTGCGCTCGGCGTTGCCGCAGTGCCGGTTTTTACCGCAGCCGTAGACGTCACGGATGGCACCGCCTTCGCGACGCCCGTTCCCGCGCCTGACGATGCGTCAGACGCCGCAACCCTCGCGTCCTCCGTGCCTTCCCGCTTCGGCGACGACTTGCTCTGCGAGGCCGACGCGTCCTTCGAGACCGAGACTGCGCTCGACGGCGTTTGCGTCGCGACCACACCCGTTGCCATGCTCGCCGTGACGCGGTCGCGCTTCGAAGCGGAGTTGACCGCATCCGCGACGGCTCGTCGCGACGCCTCGCGCGTCATCGGCGGCTCCGTCGCCATCGCAGGAATGCTGACTGCCGGCACGCTCTTGGCGGTCGATGCGATGTTCCTGCGAACGGCTTCCGGAACGGACGTGGAGGCCGGAGCACTCGCCGATGCGACGCCTGTGGCTCTTGTATCCTTGACGAGCGCCGCCTTCGATTCCACGACGGGCGGTGCAGCCTTCACCGCAGAAACAGCTTCGGTAGCCGACGAGCCGATACCCGATGCACTCGCTGGCGCAACCCGCGCCGTGTGCACCGTCGCGGCGGATGCCGATGCATCTACAGGCGTAGCCGCCGACCTTGTCGTCCCTGCCACGCCACCCGCTTTCTGCGCATCATCCTCCTGCCGCCGCGCGAGCGTGTGCCGGTCCGCATCGTCGCGGCGTTGCGACGCCGACGATCCGCCGCCAACCGCGCCCGCCGTGCTGACGGATTGCGCCGGCGCGCGGTCCGCATCGGACTGCAAATAGAGATACCCGCCCGCCGCGATGCCCGCGACCGCGCCGCTGATCAGAACGGCGAGCCCTTTTCGCGCGGGCTTGCGTTCGGGCGATGCCAGCGCGTCGCCGGGTTCGACGAGGCTCGGATACGACGTCACCATTCTTCGACGCACGAGCCGCGTGAGCCAGCCGGTGTCGCGTAGATCGACCAAGTCGCGTTGATCGTCGGTCCGGGCGGCGGCAGCGTGAGTATCCGTGGCGCTGGTGAAGATCGCGCCCTCGCGATCCGCTCCGCACGACGGGCAGGTGTCGTCGACGGCGGGCGAAACGACGTTGCAGCGGCGGCAGATCACCGCATCGAGCGACAGCGAATATTCGGGTTGCATCATGCGGACTCGTGCCGGGTCAGGTTGGCGCAACGCGCGGGCTAGCCACGGCATCGGGATAACCATAAGCAAGCCGAACGAGTGTGCTCGTGTCCTGGGCGCGCGAAGATTCACCGATACCGTCGCTTACGATTCTCGCGGGAAAAAACGTATTGGTTCTACGGTATTGCGCACATTCGCGCAATGATGATCCGGGAAAGACGGGAGCGCTATTGGCCGAGTGGCCGATCTACCGTCGGCCCTTGCAGCCAATGATCGACGCTTCGGCGTACTGCGCTTTTCGAGCGAAGAGAGAAGGGGAAGTGCTGGACGTCTTGATGGATTTCTTTCGTGACCACCGGCCGCTTGTGCCGACGTCCGCTTGGAGCCGTTGCTCGTCCCTTCAACCCGCGCTCCGGCGACCGACCGCGTCCTAGCAACAGCCGCTCAAACGCAAAAAGCCGCTCAAACGCAAAAAGCCGCTCAAACGCAAAAAGCCGCTCAAACGCAAAAAGCCGCTCCCGAAGGAGCGGCTTTTCACATCAAAATCTCTGGTGCCCAGGGCCGGAATCGAACCGGCACGCCTTGCGGCGGGGGATTTTGAGTCCCCTGCGTCTACCAATTTCACCACCTGGGCACGCTGTCTTTCTCGACAGAGGACGAACCAGGCGGAACGTCCAAATCGAGTAGTCGGCGATTATGACCGAAATCCTCGCGATGAGCAAGCAGCGCCCGTCACGCGACCATGCAGCCGAAGATCACTGGCTCAGGTAGTTAAAGGAGCCGTTCCGAATGACACCCATCACGCTCGCCCGTTGATCCAGCCCGACGTGATCGCTCGCGCTGGTATTCACCACGCCATTGGGCACCACCAGCTCATGCGCGTGTTCCAGTTCCGAGCGCAACGCGACGCGGAATTCCTTCGTGCCGGGCTTCCCGGCTTTCAACGCGCGCGCTACGGCATCCTGCAAACGGGGATACACGCCCGCCGCATCGCCGGCGAACTGCGTGACGGTGCCCTTGCCGTATTTGCCCTCATAGGCTTCGACGAACGCGAGCGCCGCCTTCTTCGACGGATGATCCGCCGGCAACGTGCGCGCGACGACCACCGGCTGCGTCGGAAAGAGCGTGCCTTCGACATCCTTCCCGCCGAGCTTGATGAACTCCGGCGTCGCGATGCCGTGTGTCTGGTAGATCGCGCCCTTATAACCGCGCTCGACGAGCGTGCGCTGCGGCAGCACCGTCGGCGTTCCCGCGCCCGCGATCAGCACCGCGTCCGGTTTCGCCGCTATCAGCTTGAGAATCTGCCCGGTGACGCTCGCGTCGGTCCGGTTGAAGCGCTCGCTGCCGACAATCTCGATATGGCGCAACGCCGCGAACTTGCTGAACTCGTTCAGCCAGCTATCGCCGTAACTGTCCGCGAAGCCGATGAAACCCACCGTCTTCACGCCGTGATTCGCCATGTAACGCGTCATCACGTCGGCCATTGCGCGGTCGGTCTGCGCCATCTTGAACGCCCACACCTTCTTGCCTTCCTGCGGCTCGACCACCGACGCCGATCCGATCAGCGTGATCATCGGCGTCTGATATTCGGAAACGGGATCGAGCGCCGCGAGCGCCGCCGGCGTGATGTTCGGGCCGACGATCACATCGACCTTGTCTTCGGTGATCAGCTTGCGGATATTGCGCACGGCCGCGCCCGGGTCCGAACCGTCATCGAGGATGATGTACTGCGCGTCTTGCCCGGCGATGGTCTTCGGCCACATCAGCATCGCGTTCTTGCTCGTGATGCCGATCGCGGCGGCGGGGCCGGTGCTCGACAAGTCCACGCCCACCTTGATCTGCGCCTGCGCGGCGGCGGCCAGCAAAGCGAGGGCGGCGCCGGCAGCAAGCCGGCGCGTGATCTTCGACAACGTCATCGGATGGTCTCCAGGGAAGTTCGTATTTGTTGTGGCAGCGTTTGCACCGTCGTAGTCAGAGTTCGTAAGTCTCGTGACCGCCCGCAAGCGCCTGCTCGATCAGCTTGCGGTTCATCGAAGGCGACAGCAGTTCGACGAGCGTGTACACATAGCTGCGCAGATAAGCGCCCTGTTTGAGCGCGAGCCGCGTGACGTTGGTGCCGAACAGATGGCCGACGGGCATCGCGCGCAAATGACGGTCGCGCTCCGGGTTGAACGCGATATCCGCCATGATCCCGACGCCCAGCCCCAGTTCTACATACGTCTTGATGACGTCCGCGTCGATGGCCTCGAGCACGATGTCCGGACTCAGCGCGCGCAGCGCGAACGCCTGATTGATCTTGCTGCGGCCGGCGAATGCGGCGTCATACGTGATGAGCGGGTACTGCACGAGATCGTCGAGCGTGAGAAGCTTGCGTTCCAGCAGTGGATGCTCGGGCAGCATGACCGCGAGATGCTGCCACTGGAAGCAGGGCAGCGACACGAGTTCCTTGTAATTGGCGATGGCCTCGGTGGCGATGGCGATATCCGCCTGATCGTGGATGACCATCTCCGCGACCTGCGTCGGGCTGCCTTGGAGGATCGAAAGATGCACCTTCGGAAAGCGCTTCTTGAACTCGGCGATGGCCGCCGGCAGCGAGTAGCGCGCCTGCGTATGCGTCGCGGCGATGACGAGATTGCCCTGATCCTGCGCCGCGTAGTCCTTGCCGACGCGCTTCAGGCTCTCGACTTCCTGCAGGATTTTTTCGACCGAAGCGAGGATGATACGTCCCGGCTCGGTCAGCGAGCGCACGCGCTTGCCGTGGCGCGTGAAGATCTCGACGCCCAGCTCGTCCTCAAGCTCGATGATCGCCTTGGAGACGCCGGGTTGCGATGTATACAGTGCTTTCGCTGCTTCCGTCAGGTTGAAGTTCTGCCGCACGGCCTCACGCACGAAGCGGAACTGATGCAAATTCATTTAGAACCCTTCGTTATTACCCGATTGCATATCAAAGTAATTTTTCAGTCGTTTGCAATATATAGCAGGTTTATTACTATCAGTCCAATTTTTCCAATATCCATAGCTGTTTTTGTCATTAGCAAATGATCGTTCCGTCTGAACGACCCGCGCAGTGGCGAATCAATGGTTATCTGCGCCGCGTAACCTGGGACGCAGCGCGCAAACAAAAACTTGGGGCCCCCGAATGTATCAATACGATCAGGTCGACCAGCGAATCGTCGACGAGCGAGTCGCACAGTACGCCGATCAGGTTCGCCGACGTCTGTCGGGCGAGTTGAGCGAAGAGGAGTTTCGTCCGCTGCGGCTGCAGAACGGCTTGTACATGCAGCGTCATGCGTACATGCACCGCATCGCCATTCCTTACGGCAACCTCCGCAGCGACCAGCTCCGCATGCTGGCGACGATCGCGCGCGAGCACGATCGCGGCTACGGCCACTTCTCGACGCGCACGAACATCCAGTTCAACTGGGTCGAGCTTGAAGAGACGCCCGAAATCCTGCGCAAGCTCGCTTCGGTGCAGATGCACGCGATCCAGACATCGGGCAACTGCATCCGCAACATCACGGCGGACCAGTTCGCGGGCGTTGCACCGGACGAGGAAGTCGATCCGCGTCCGTGGGCCGAAATCCTGCGTCAATGGTCGACGTTCCATCCCGAGTTCGCCTGGCTCCCGCGCAAGTTCAAGATCGCGGTGTGCGGATCGGCGGAAGATCGCGCGGCGGTGCAGATTCACGATCTCGGCGTCTATCTGAAGAAGAACGCGCAGGGCGAAGTCGTCGCGAGGATTCTCGCGGGCGGCGGGCTCGGCCGCACGCCGATCATCGGCGCGGTCATCAAGGAAGATCTGCCGTGGCAGCATCTGCTGACCTACTGCGAAGCCGTGCTGCGCGTCTACAACCGCTACGGCCGCCGCGACAACATGTACAAGGCGCGCATCAAGATTCTGGTGAAGGCGCTGTCGCCGGAGAAGTTCGCGAAGCAGGTCGAGGAAGAGTGGCTGCATCTGAAGGACGGCCCGTCCACGCTTACGCAGGACGAAGTCGAGCGCGTGTCGAAGTTCTTCGCGCCGCCGGCCTACGAGAAGCTGCCGGACACGGACGCATCGTATGAGAAGCATCTGATCGAGAACAAGGCATTCGCGCGCTGGGTCGAACGCAACGTGCGCCCGCACAAGGTGCCGGGCTACGCATCGGTGACGCTGTCGCTGAAGCCGACGGGCATCGCTCCCGGCGATGCGACCGACAAGCAGATGGACGACGTCGCGGCGCTCGCCGACGAATTCTCCTTCGGCGAGATCCGCGTGTCGCACGAGCAGAACCTGATTCTCGCGAACGTGAAGAAGCACGACCTGTTCACCGTGTGGGAACGCGCGAAGGCGGTCGGTTTCGCGTCGGCGAACATCGGCTTGCTGACGGACATCATTTCGTGCCCCGGCGGCGATTTCTGCTCGCTCGCGAACGCGAAGTCGATCCCGATTGCGCAAGCGATCCAGCAGCGTTTCGACGACGCCGACTACGTCTACGACCTCGGTGACCTGTCGATCAACATCTCGGGCTGCATGAACGCGTGCGGTCATCACCACGTCGGCAACATCGGCGTGCTGGGCGTCGATAAGGACGGCTCGGAGTGGTATCAGGTGACGCTCGGCGGCGAGCAAAGCTCCGGCGCGACCGGTGCGCATCTCGGCAAGGTCATCGGCCCGTCGTTCTCGGCGCATGAGATGCCGGACGTCGTGTCGAGCGTGATCGATACGTTCGTCGACAACCGCATCGAAGGCGAGCGCTTCATCGATACGTTCGGTCGCATCGGCATTGCGCCGTTCAAGGAGCGCGTGTACGCATCGCGCCAGGCACACGCTTGAGGATTTGAAGATGACGTTGATTATCAAGAACCGCGCCGTCGTCGAAGACGATTTCACCGTGATCCGCGCCGCCGAAGACGGCTCGCTGCCCGCAGCCGACGCGCTGCCGGCCGGCAAGGTGATCCTGCCGTTCGCGTTGTGGAAGGAACACAAGGATGCAATCGCCGCATCGCGCTCGAAGGACGAGCTCGGCGTGTGGCTCGCTCCGGACGACGAGCCTGCGGATATCGCGCCGGATTTCGACAAGATCGCGGTCATCGCGGTCGATTTCCCGGTGTTCCGCGATGGCCGCGGCTTTTCGATCGGCCGCCTGCTGCGTGAGCGGTATCACTGGAAGGGCGAGTTGCGGGCCATCGGCGACGTGTTGCGCGACCAGGTGTTCTTCCACCATCGCTGCGGCTTCGACGCTTTCGCCGTGCGCGCCGACAAGGACATCAACGACGCGCTCAACGCGTTCAACGAGTTCACCGAGCTGTATCAGGGCGCGAACGACAATCCGGAACCGCTGTTCCGCCGCCGCGCCGCGGTGCTCGCCACGCTCGGAGCCTGAGGCATGACGCCAGAATTGCAAGCCAGGGTTGACCGTCTGGATGCGCTGCTGGATTCCATCGCAGCGCGCCACGACCGCGTCAAGCTAGCCAGCAGCCTCGCCGCGGAAGACATGGTGCTCACGCACGCGATTCTTTCCCGTGGCGTGAAGATCGGCATCTTTTCGCTGAACACCGGCCGCCTGCACGCGGAAACGCTCGGCATGATCGACGCCGTGAAAGCACGTTACGGCTACGACATCGAGCAGTTTCATCCGCAGGCCGATGCCGTCGACGCCTACGTGCGCGATCACGGCGCGAATGCGTTCTACGAGAGCATTGATTTGCGCAAGAGCTGCTGCCATATCCGTAAGGTGGAGCCGCTCAACCGCGCGCTCGGCGATGTTTCCGCGTGGGTGACGGGCCAGCGCCGCGAGCAGTCGGTGACGCGCGCGGAACTGCACGAGGAAGAGCACGACGCGCCGCGCGGCATTGCAAAGTTCAATCCGCTCGCGGACTGGAGCGAAGCCGATGTGTGGGACTACCTGAAGGCGTTCGACGTGCCCGTGAATCCGCTGCATGCGCGCGGCTATCCGAGCATCGGCTGCGAGCCCTGCACGCGCGCCGTGCGTCCCGGCGAGGACAGCCGGGCGGGCCGCTGGTGGTGGGAGTCGCGCGATACGAAGGAATGCGGTCTGCACATGACCAACATCAGCAGCATCAGGATCGTCGAAGAAACTCCCAGTTCGGCGATCTGACCAAAAGACATCGAGGCGCGAAGACGCCGCAGCACAACCCTGTTACCGAACGCGACGCCTTGCTTGGCGCCGCCATAAAAGGATCGACGAATATGAGCACGACGCTCGACCCCAACGTCACGACCCCGATCGTCAACCGGGCGACGCGGATGGACCATCTCGACTGGCTCGAAGCCGAGTCGATCCACATCCTGCGCGAACTCGTCGCGGAATGCAGCAAGCCCGCGCTGCTGTTTTCGGGCGGCAAGGATTCGGTCGTCGTGCTGCATCTCGCGTTGAAGGCCTTCGGCCTCGGCGCGGGCCGCAAGACGGTGCTGCCGTTCCCGCTGGTCCATATCGATACCGGCCACAACTTCGACGAAGTGATCGACTTCCGTGATCGCCGCGCGGCGGAGATCGGCGCGGAACTGGTCGTCGGCCATGTCGAAGATTCGATCAAGAAGGGCACCGTGCGCCTGCGTCGCGAAACCGATTCGCGCAATGCGGCGCAAGCGGTGACGCTTCTCGAGACCATCGAGGAACACGGCTATACCGCGATGATCGGCGGCGCGCGCCGCGACGAAGAGAAGGCCCGCGCGAAAGAGCGCATCTTCTCGTTCCGCGATGAATTCGGCCAATGGGACCCGAAGGCGCAGCGCCCGGAACTGTGGAGCATCTACAACGCGCGTCTGCATGCCGGCGAGCATCTGCGTGTGTTTCCGATCTCCAACTGGACCGAACTCGACGTGTGGCAATACATTGCGCGCGAGAAGCTCGAACTGCCGTCGATCTACTACGCGCACGAGCGCGAGATCGTCCGCCGCAACGGGTTGCTCGTGCCGGTGACGCCGCTCACGCCGGTGCGCGAAGGCGAGACCCCGGAAATGGCGCAGGTGCGCTTCCGCACGGTCGGCGACATCAGCTGCACGTGCCCGGTTTCGAGCGATGCCGACGATGTGGAAAAGATCATCGCGGAAACGGCCGTGACGGAAATCACCGAACGCGGCGCGACGCGCATGGACGATCAGGCATCCGAAGCCGCAATGGAACAGCGCAAGAAGCAAGGCTATTTCTAAGCATCACGTCCAAGGAACGAACGAATCATGAGCATTTATCAAGCCGAAGACCTGGGCGTGTTGCGCTTCATTACGGCGGGCAGCGTCGACGACGGCAAGAGCACGCTGATCGGCCGCCTTCTGTACGACAGCAAGGCCGTGCTGTCGGATCAGCTTTCCGCGATTTCCCGTGCGAAGAACAAGCGCACGGTCGGCGATGAAATCGATCTGTCGCTGCTGACGGACGGCCTCGAAGCCGAGCGCGAGCAGGGCATCACGATCGACGTTGCCTACCGCTACTTCGCGACCGCGAAGCGCAAGTTCATCATTGCCGATACGCCCGGCCACGAGCAGTACACGCGCAACATGGTGACGGGCGCATCGACGGCGCATGCGGCGATCATTCTCGTCGACGCGACGCGCGTCACGTTCGAGAACGGCGCAGCGCAATTGCTGCCGCAGACGAAGCGCCATAGCGCGATCGTCAAGCTGCTGGGCCTGCAGCACGTGATCGTCGCGATCAACAAGATGGACCTCGTCGAGTACAGCGAGGCGCGCTTCAACGAGATTCGCGATGCCTACGTCGCGCTCGCGCGTCAGCTCGGACTCGACAACGTGCGCTTCGTGCCGGTGTCGGCGCTCAAGGGCGACAACATCGTGACCGCGAGCGAGCGCATGCCCTGGTATGCGGGCGAGCCGCTGCTCGATCTGCTCGAATTGCTGCCGGTCGCGCAGCCGAACGAACAGGCGCTGCGTTTCCCGGTGCAGTGGGTTGCGCGTCAGGACGGCTCGCAAGCCGACGACTTCCGCGGCTACATGGGCCGCGTCGAAGCCGGCGAAGTGCGCGTCGGCGATGCGATCACCGTGCTGCCGGGCAATCGCCAGGCGACGGTGGCCGAGATCATCGCGCCGGTGCCGGGCGGCGTGAGCCCGGTGGATCGCGCGTTCGCGGGTCAGACGGTGACGCTTCGCCTGACCGAAGACGTCGATGTATCGCGCGGCGACACCTTCGTGCCGGCGTCCGCAACCGTCGATCCGGCGAAGAAGCTCGAAGCCGACCTCTGCTGGTTCGACGAAGAGCCGCTTTCGCCGCAGCGCAAGTATTTGCTCAAGCAGACGACCAATACCGTGTTCGCGCGCATCGGCGCGGTGAAGCAGGTGCTCGACGTGCATACGCTGTCGCATTCGGTGGACCGCACGACGCTCGCGATGAACGACATCGGCCGCGTGGCGCTGACGCTGCAGAAGCCGATCGTCGCGGACGCGTACGATACGCATCAGGGAACGGGCGCGTTCGTGCTGATCGACGAGGCGACGCATCACACGGTCGCGGC
The DNA here is from genome assembly GCF_041360715.1 of Caballeronia sp. RCC_10. NCBI lineage: Bacteria > Pseudomonadati > Pseudomonadota > Betaproteobacteria > Burkholderiales > Burkholderiaceae > Caballeronia > Caballeronia sp. RCC_10. Next base: position 795,174 of record NZ_JBFUPT010000001.1, on the reverse strand, counting down.
GGGTATGATTCGCGCAATCGCGGCTTAATGACGGGTGAAATGCGATGGGTAAGGTCTATCTGATCGGAGCGGGGCCGGGCGCGGCGGATCTAATCACCGTGCGCGGCATGCGCCTGCTCGAATCGGCCGATGTCGTGCTGCACGACGCGCTGATCGAACCGGCAATGCTCGACTACGCGCCGCACGCGAAGAAGATCGCGGTCGGCAAGCGTTGCGGGCAGCGCTCGACGGCCCAGCATTTCATCAACAAGCAGATCGTCGATGCGGCGCGCGAGCATGGCGTCGTCGTGCGTCTGAAGGGCGGCGACCCGATGCTCTTTGGCCGCGCCGACGAGGAAATGCGCGCGCTGGAAGCGGCGGGCATCGAGTATGACGTGGTGCCGGGCATCACGGCGGCGCTGGCGAGTGCGGCGACGCTCAGGCGATCGCTGACGCTGCGCGGCGTGTCACGCAGCGTGGCGCTGGCGACGCACAGCCGCGCCGCCGATAGCGACACGATCCGCGAGCAGGCGAAGGCCGATTCGCTCGTGTTCTACATGGGCCGCGACAGTGCGCCGGAGATCGCGCAGCAGCTCATCGACGCCGGGCGTCCGGGATCGACGCCGGTAGCGATCGTCGAGGCATGCAGCACGCCGCGCGAACGCACGCTGACCTTGACGCTCGCGCAAATGGCGCTCGGCGAGGCGCAGGAATGGCTCGATCCGTCGCAGCCGAGTCTGCTGATGATCGGAGAGGCGTTTCGCGAAAGGGCGTCGGCGGTGAAGCCGCGGGTGTATCTGAAAGGGATGGCCGCGTGATGCTGCTTTGAGTTCGCCAGAAAAGCGCACCGGAAGGTGCGTTTTTTCTTTGAGCCGGCGCTGCTGAATGCTTCGCCGGGTATCGCGTTCATCGGTCGTCAGGAATGCCACGTTCTCTTTCGGCTCGTGTCGGCAACGCTGTGCGTTGGGCCAGTCGATGGACTGCGCGTGCGATGGGGCTCGTCGTTTCGCTGCTGCTGGGCTACGCGCTCGTCGCGCTGGTGGCCGCTATGGTGCCCGGCAACCGTGACTGGCAACCCGTCGCCCCCGGCGAGGGCGTCACCATCTGGCTTACGACCAACGGCGTTCATGCCGCGCTTTTGCTGCCGCGCAATGCGGCGGGCGTCGACTGGTCCCGCTATTTCTCGCCGTCGGATACGCGCATGCCCGCTGCGTCGGCGCGATCCGACATGATCGAAGTCGGCTGGGGCGACCGCGAGTTCTATCTGAACACGCCGGAATGGAGCGATCTGCGGGCATCGACGGCCTTGCGCGCGCTTTCGGGACGCGGCAGCACGGTGTTGCACGTCCAGTTCATGGCCGCGCCGAGCGTGGCATCGGACGATGCGCTGCAGATTACGATTTCTGTTGCTGCGTATCAGCGCGTGGCGGCGTATGTGCTCGGGACTGTGAAGCTCGATGCCAACGGACAATCCACGAACGTGCCGGGACACCACTACAACGATTACGACGCTTTCTATGAAGCGCACGGGCACTATTCGGCGTTTCTGACCTGCAATCAGTGGACGCGCAATGCGCTCGACGCTGCCGGCGTGCGAGTGCCGATGTGGGCCCCGTTTGATCGCGCGTTGTTCTGGCAGTTGCGTGGAGGATGAGCGGCGGTGTGGCGGTCAGGCTAGCGCGCGCCGCGTCGAAGTTCGTCGATGACAGGCTCTGTCATCGGCATGGCGTCGCGCTTATGGGCGATCCGACACTCAGCCCAACGGCCAACGCCCAAACGCTAAACCTGCGTCAAACAATACCTCGCGACCGCGTCGAGCACGCCATCGTCCTCGCCGACAGCCGTCGCGCAATGAATGACCACGCCCGGATGGGCCGCGCGGCACGTATCGATCACCTGCGGCAAATCGCGCCGTACATGCCCGCCCTGTCCGAAGAAAACCGGCACGACGGTGATCGCATCGCAGCCATCGGCGGCTTGCGCGGCGACTGCAGCGGGTAAATCCGGCGTCATCAGTTCGAGAAACGCGAGCGCAACCGGATCGCCGCGCAACGAACGCAGCTTTGCAGCGAGACGTTCGAACGGCTCGGCCCAGCGCGGATCGCGTGCGCCGTGGCCGAACAGGATGATGCCGTGCTTGCCCATCACGCTCTCCCGAGAGGACTCAGTGCCGTTCCACCCACTTCAGGCCCAGCAAGCCGATCGCCAGATAGGCGAGGGCGGGCGCCGCCGCCGTGATGGGTGCAGGCCACGTATTCAACGTGCCGATGTGCGAGAACAGCGTGTTGAACAACTGGAAGCTCATGCCGATCATGATGCCGCCGAACACCTTCACGCCGACCACCCCGGCGCGCGTATGCAAGTATGCAAACGGCAGCGACAGCACCAGCATCACCAGCACCGCGAACGGATACAGAATCTTGCGCCAGAACGCGATCTGATACCGCTGCGTGTCCTGATGATTCTCCGTCAAGTGCTGGATATAGCGGAACAGATTGAACATCGACATCCGGTCGGGCGACACCAGCAACACCGACAGAATCTGCGGCGTCAGCTCGGAGCGCAGCGAGTATTCGGGCAGCGCCGTCTCCTTCGCGCGATACACCGGATTGAGCGTATCGCCCGGATCGACGGCTTGCGGCTGCGCGTCGATCAGTTGCGTTTCCGTGACGCCAGTCAGCTTCCAGTGGCCGGGCGGCTGAAACACGCCGCTCCTGGCGACGCGCACGTTCGACAGCCGGAACTTCGAATCGAATTCATAGATGCGCACGTTGGCGATCGTCGTATCGGGATTGAGCGTGCCCACGTTGACGAAGCGCGTGACCTGTTCGCCGTTTTCCTTCGCGTTGAGCGTGTCCTTCACCCACACGCCCGACTGAAAGTTCGACGACACCGATGACCCCAGCGCCTCCAGCCGCACGCGCTCGGACAACTGGTCCGAATACGGGCCGATCACTTCGCCGATCAGATACGTCACGAGCACGAGCGGCACGCCGATCTTCAACAGCGAGCGCAACGCGGTGCCCGTCGATAGCCCCGACACGCGGAAGATGGTGAACTCGGACGCCGCCGCCATCTGCGCGAACACGTAGATAGCGGAAATGAGCGCCGCGACAGGAATGATTTCGTAGAAGCGCGACGGCGTCTGCAACGCGACGCGCAGCACCGCGAGCGTGAACTTGTAGTTGCCGTGTCCGACCGTGTTCAACTCATTGATCAGGTCGAAAAAGAAGAACAGGCCCGAGAACGCAAACAGGATGAAGATGAACGCGAGATAAATCTGGCGCGCGAAGTAACGTTCGTAGATGCGCATTGCTTACGCTCCCTTCGAGCGCGTGAACATCGCGCGTGTGAAGAGCGGCCGGTTGCGCACCCGCAGCCAGAAGATGAACGCGACGACCGCGCTCACCAGAATATGCAGCCCCGCGATGCCCACGCCGAACGAGAGCTTCCCTTGCTCGATCCACGACTGCACCACGTTCAGCAGATTCGAGTACGTCAGATAGATCAGCACGGCCATCACGAGATTGATGGTCCGGCTTCGGCGAGGGTTCTGATAAGACAGCGGAATGGCAAGCAGCATCAGATTGACGGCGATGAGCGGCAAGCCCAGCCGCCACGCGAACTCAGCGAGGTTCTGTTGGGTCGGATCGGCGAGCAGATCGGGCGTGGAGATGCCCGTCGTCGATGGCGTGTTGACCACTTGATGATTCATGATCTTCACGCCGTAACGCGCGAATTCCATGATCCGGAAGTTGGGCTGGCCGGGCTCGCCATCGTAACGGCGGCCGTTTTCCAGCACGATGAAGCGGTCGCCGTCCGCGCGCGTTTCGGTGTGGCCGTTCTTCGAGACGATCACGTTGACCTTGCCGCCTTCGGTGCTCGTCACGAACACGTTTTCGACATGCCCCTGATCCGGCGACATCTTCTCGATGAAGAACACGCGATGGCTCGACGGCGATTCGCGGAACTGCCCCGGCGCGAGCAACGAGACTTCATCGCGCTGCTGAAAGCGCGCCTTGATGAGCTTGCTTTGCTGGTTCGACCACGGCCAGCCGACGAACGCGAAGAAGATGATGAGGATGATGATCGGCGTGGAAAACGTGGCGATCGGCTTGATGAGCTGCGTCTGGCTGACGCCCGAGGCGAGCCATACGACCATCTCCGAATCGCGATACCACCGCGTGAGCACGAAGAGGATCGAGACGAAGAGCGTCACGATCAGCATGACGGCGAGATAGCCGATGACCGTGAGCCCGATCAGCACGACGACGTCGCGCGGGTCGACCTGGCCTGACGCCGCGAAGCCGACAATGCGGATCATCATCGTCGTGAGCATGATCGTGAGCAGCACCATGAACACGGCGCCGGCCGTGTACGCGAGTTCGCGCTGCAGGGAGCGTTCGAAGATCATTGAATTTTGCTTGAGGCCGGCGGCGGCAGCGTGGCTATTCGTTCTACAGACGCGAGGGTCGACGCTTCGTTCCCTTGCGCCGTGAGCCTGTGACCGCCGCGGTGAAAATAGCGGATAATTGCGGCTTTCATCCTTCAGCCCAGATTTTACCGAGGATAAGCGCGATGGACTTTAGCATAAAAGCCTGTGATTGGAGCAAAGGCGAGGCAAATGGTTTCCTGACGGGGAAAGCCGATGTGGTCGTGCTCGGCGTGTTCGAAGCACAGACACTTACAGGCGCCGCCCGCGTCATGGATGTCGCGACGAAAGGGCTGATTTCGCGCGTCGTCAAGGCGGGCGACATGAGCGGCCGCGCCGGCACGACGCTGATGATCCCCGAAGTGACGGGCATCGGCGCGGCGCGTGTGCTGCTCGTCGGCCTCGGCAAGCAGGACGCCTTCAATCAGAAAGCGTATGGCGAAGCCGTGCGCGCGGCATGGCGCGTGATTCTCGGCACGAAGATCGGGCAAGTCACCTTCACGCTCGCTCAACTGCCGATTCTCGAACGCACCGGCGACTGGGGCGTGCGCGCGGCCATCCTCGCGCTGCGCGAACTGACCTACAAGTTCTCGCAGATGAAGAGCAAGCCGGAAAACGGCGAGCGCTCGCTCAGAAAGATCGTCTTCAGCATCGATACCGCCGAAGAGAAAGCGGCGCGTGTCGCGGCCAAGCAAGGCGTCGCGATCGCGAACGGCATGGACCTCACGCGCGATCTCGGCAATCTGCCGCCCAACGTCTGCACGCCGACCTATCTCGGCCAGACCGCCAAGCAGCTTGGCCGCGACTGGAAGCTCAAGGTCGAAGTGCTCGGGCAGAAGCAGATCGAGGCGCTGAACATGGGTTCGTTCCTGTCGGTCGCGAAGGGATCGGTGCAGCCGCCGCAGTTCATCGTCATGCATTACCAGGGCGCGGGCGAGCCGGTGAAGGCGCGCGGCAAGAATGCGTCGAACGCCTCCAATGCGCCGATCGTGCTCGTCGGCAAGGGCATCACGTTCGATTCCGGCGGCATCTCCATCAAGCCCGGCGAGGCGATGGACGAGATGAAGTACGACATGTGCGGCGCCGGCTCGGTGTTCGGCACGATGCGCGCCGTCGCGGAAATGGGCCTGAAGCTGAACGTGATCGGCGTCGTGCCGACCTGCGAGAACATGCCCGCGGGCAACGCATTGAAGCCCGGCGACATCGTCACGGCCATGAACGGCACGACCATCGAAGTGCTCAACACCGACGCCGAAGGCCGCCTCATTCTTTGCGACGCGCTCACTTACGCCGAACGTTTCAAGCCGGCCGCCGTCGTCGATATCGCGACGTTGACGGGCGCGTGCATCATCGCGCTGGGTCATCACAACACGGGCCTCTTCTCGAAGGACGACGCGCTTGCGGGCGAACTGCTCGACGCATCGCGCGAGGCGGTCGATCCGGCGTGGCGTCTGCCGCTCGACGACGAGTATCAGGAGCAGCTCAAGTCGAACTTCGCGGATGTCGCGAACATCGGCGGGCGTCCGGCGGGCAGCGTGACGGCGGCGTGCTTCCTGTCGCGTTTCGCGCAGAACTATCCGTGGGCGCACCTCGATATCGCCGGGACCGCGTGGAAGAGCGGCGCGGCGAAGGGCGCGACGGGCCGGCCGGTGCCGCTGCTGTCGCAATTCCTGATCGATCGCGCGGGGCAGTGAGCGAAACCGTGACGCGCATCGACTTCCATACGAATGTCGGCGATCCGCTCGCCTATGCGTGCCGCCTCGCGCGCAAGGCGTATGCGAGCGGGCGGGCGCTCGTCGTGCTTGCCGAGCCGCAGCGTCTTGCCGCGTTCGACGAGCAGTTGTGGACGTTCGCGCCGCTCGAGTTCGTGCCGCACTGCATGGCCAAAAGCCCGCTCGCGCAGGAAACCCCGGTGGTGCTGGCATCGGATCTCAACGACGTGCCGCATCACCAGGTGCTCGTCAATCTCGGCGCGCCGGTGCCCGCGCAGTTCGCGCGTTTCGAGCGGCTGATCGAGATCGTCGGCAACGAGGGCGACGATCTCGCTGCCGGGCGCGAGCGCTTTCGCTTCTATCGCGATCGCGGCTACGCCATCGAAACGCACAAGCAAGGCGGCTGAGCGAACAGTGCGTGGCGGTGCGCGTGCGTTAGCATCGGCGCACGGAGACCTCTGACGACCCATACAAGACCATGACCGACACCACGAACACGTCCGATTCCTTCGATCCATCCATTCCCGTTCTCACCGATGTCGTCGTGCCCGGCAAGCCGGAATTCGCGCGAGCGGCGACGGCTGACGAAGCGACGGTCGCCTACGAGGCGGAACTCGTCGCGCAACGCTTGCAGGGGCGTGTCACGCAGTTTCTGAACGGCGATGCGCGCGCGCTGATCGAAGCGCGTTGTCAGGATGTGCTGCGCGCACATTCGGCGAGGCTCGTGCAGGACATCACGCGCGAAGTGGCTGTTGCGCTGGAAGCGCATATGCGCGAATGGGTGAGCGTCGCGGTGGAAGAGGAGTTGCGGCGGCAGCGGGAGGCTTGAGCGGGATCGGGTTCAAAAGACAAAGGGGCGCATGTGCGCCCCTTTGTCATTGCGTGCTACGGATTGCGACGTCGATCAGCCCGTCACCGCCCCGCGATTCGCCGGCAACGCCAGCGTGGCGTACTTCGCCAGCACGCCACGCGTATAACGCGGGGCCGGCTTCTTCCACGCTGCACGCCGACGCGCGATCTCCGCGTCATCCACGTTCAGTTGCAGCAGCAGCTTGTGGGCATCGATGGTGATCGAATCGCCCTCTTGCACGAGGCCGATGGTCCCGCCCGCGAACGCTTCCGGCGCGACGTGGCCGACCACCATGCCCCACGTGCCGCCCGAGAAGCGCCCATCGGTGATGAGACCGACCGATTCGCCCAGCCCCTTGCCAATAATCGCCGATGTCGGCGCGAGCATCTCCGGCATGCCGGGGCCGCCTTGCGGGCCGAGATAGCGCAGCACGACGACATCGCCGGCCTTGATCTTGTCCGCGAGAATGGCCTCCATCGCGGTCTGCTCGTCGTCGAACACGCGCGCCGGGCCGGTGATGACCGGGTTCTTCAAGCCGGTGATCTTCGCGACCGCGCCGTCTTCCGCGAGATTGCCGCGCAAAATCGCGAGGTGGCCCTGCTTGTAGAGCGCCTGCTCGATCGGAAAGATGACCTTCTGATCCACGCGCGGCTTGCCCGGCACGTCCTTCAGTTCCTCCGCGAGCGTGCGGCCGGTGATCGTGATGCAATCGCCGTGCAAAAGGCCTGCATCGAGCAAGATTCTCAGCACTTGCGGGATGCCTCCCGCCTTGTGCAGATCGGTGGCGACGTACTGGCCCGACGGCTTCAGGTCGCAGATGACCGGCACTTTCTTGCGCATGCGCTCGAAGTCGTCGATGGTCCACTCGACTTCCGCCGCGTGCGCGATCGCCAGATAATGCAGCACCGCGTTGGTCGAACCGCCCGTCGCCATGATCAGCGCGACCGCGTTCTCGATCGACTCCTTCGTGATGATGTCGCGCGGCTTCAGGTCCTTCTTGACCGCTTCGACCAGCACGCGCGCCGATTCAGCCGCCGAGTCGACTTTCTCGTCGTCGGGGTTCGCCATCGTCGACGAATACATCAGCGACATGCCGAGCGCCTCGAACGACGAGCTCATCGTGTTGGCGGTGTACATGCCGCCGCACGATCCTGTCGACGGACACGCGTTCTTCTCGACGCCCTTGAAGTCCTCTTCCGACATGCGGCCAGCCGTGAATTCACCGACGGCCTCGAACGACGACACGATCGTCAGGTCCTTGCCCTTCCAGTTGCCTGGACGAATGGTGCCGCCATACACGTAGATGCCCGGCACGTTCATGCGCGCAAGGCCGATCATCCCGCCGGGCATGTTCTTGTCGCAGCCGCCGATCACGACCACGCCGTCCATCCACTGGCCCTGCACGGCAGTCTCGATACAGTCCGCGATCACCTCGCGCGACACGAGCGAGTACTTCATGCCTTCGGTGCCCATCGACATGCCGTCGGAGATGGTCGGTGTGCCAAAAATCTGCGGGTTCGCGTCGGACTGCCTGATGGCGGCGATAGCGGCGTCGGCGAGGCGCTGCAAGCCCGCGTTGCACGGCGTGATGGTGGAATGCCCGTTGGCGATGCCGATCATCGGCTTGTCGAAGTCTTCCTCCTTGTAGCCGAGGGCGTAGTACATCGAACGGTTGGGCGAGCGCGCGACGCCCTGGGTGATGTTTTTCGAGCGGCGATTGAACGGCATGATGGGGGCTCCGTGAGAATTTTTGGTCTAGTGGCCCAAGAATGAAGCGTCGGCTTGTGCCTGTCCAATATATTATTCAGGGCTTATTAGGTCGCGAAACATATCAATGGAAGAGCGGAACCCGCCCATCGAGATGCGCTTGCTGCGCTACTTCGTGACGGTCGCCGAAGAAATGCATTTCGGCCGCGCCGCCGCGCGCCTCGCCATGACGCAGCCGCCCCTCTCGCAAGCCATTCGAGCGCTGGAGGACGCGCTCGGCGTGGCGCTGTTCGCGCGGACGAAGCGCACGGTCGAACTGACGGCGGTCGGCAAGGACTTGCTGCCCGAAGTGCGCCGGCTGCTCGCTTCCGCCGACGCGCTGCGTCCGCTCGCGCAATCGCTCGCACGCGGCGAGGCGGGCGTGCTGTCGCTCGCGTTCGTGTCGACAGCTGATTACGGTTTGCTGCCCGCGCTGCTGCGCGATTTCGGCGCGCGCTATGCCGGCGTGCGGCTGCAACTGACGGAAGCAACGAGCGACGTGCAGATCGAAGAACTCGTCGCGGGCCGCATCGATGCGGGCCTCGTCATTCCGCCGCTGCCGCCCCGGCACGCGATGTCGCTGTCGTATCTGCCGATCGCACGCGAACCGCTCGTCGTCGCGATGTCGGCGGAAGCGGCCGCGCAGTTGCAGCAAGGCGCGGCGGAATGGGCCGACACGCCCGTCGATCTGCGCGATCTGGCTGCCGCACCGCTCGTCGTGTTTCCGAGGCGTCTCGCGCCGGGCTTGTATGACATCATCATGGGTTGCTACGCCGCGGCGGGGCTGACGCCGCGCATCGGGCAGGAGGCGATTCAGATGCAGACCATCGTGAGCCTCGTGTCGGCGGGCATGGGCGTCGCGCTCGTGCCGCAGTCGCTGCGGCATCTGCGACGCACGGGCGTGGTGTATCGTCCGTTGCGGCCGGTGGCGGATGCGCCCGTTGTCGAAACGGGGCTCGTGTGGCGCGCGGCGGAGGTGAGCCCGGTGCTTGCCGGGTTCATCGAGATCGTGCGCGCGCGGGCCGCAGCCGTCTCTGCTTTATGATTCGTGCCTGACTTCCCGCTTTGCTTTGACTTTCTTACGATGCTTATACATCCCAATTTCGATCCCGTAGCCATTCATCTCGGACCGCTTGCCGTGCGCTGGTACGGGCTCATGTATCTGGTGGCGTTCATTTCGGCCATCGTCATTGGCCGGCTGCGGCTGAAGCTGCCGTTCGTCGCCAACCAGGGCTGGACCGCGAAGGACATCGACGACATGCTGTTCTACGGCGTGCTCGGCACCATTCTCGGCGGGCGCCTCGGCTACGTGGTGTTCTATAAGGCGAGCTACTACCTGTCGCATCCGCTCGATATCTTCAAGGTATGGGAAGGCGGGATGTCGTTTCACGGCGGCTTTCTCGGCGTGACGCTCGCGATGGTGCTCTTCGCGCATCAGCGCAAGCGCACGTGGCTGCAGGTGACGGATTTCGTCGCGCCGATGGTGCCGCTCGGTCTGGCAGCGGGGCGGCTCGGCAACTTCATCAACGGTGAGCTGTGGGGCCGCGTGACGGACCCGGCTGCGCCGTGGGCCATGCTCTTCCAGCATTCGTCGAACGATGACGCCGTCTGGCTCGCCAAGAATCCGCAACTGGATGCGCCATGGCATCTGAGCGAAGTCTTCCAGCGGTATCAGATGCTGCCGCGCCATCCGTCGCAGTTGTACGAGATCGCGCTCGAAGGCATCGTGCTGTTCATCCTGATCTGGACGTTCTCGCGCAAGCCGCGTCCGATGGGTGCAGTCTCGGCGCTGTTCCTGATCGGCTACGGGCTCGCGCGCTTCACGGTGGAATTCGCACGCGAACCCGACGATTACCTCGGCCTGCTCGCGCTCAATCTTTCGATGGGCCAATGGCTTTCGCTGCCGATGGTCATCGCGGGCATCGTCCTGATGGTGTGGGCGTACAAGCGGCATCGGCGCGTGCCGGCCAACGCCGCCTGAACCAACGGCGTTTAACGCCCCATCTGCACGGAGCCGGATACGTCGACGGTGACCATCGTCGTGCCGGCTTCGAGCGCCATCGGCGCGGCCATCTTTGCATCGGCGTTCATGCCGCGCGCCTGCATCATCATCACCGGACGCGGCGCCACGCCGCTCTGGCCGACGTTCACTTCCCGGATCGTGAAGCTGCTATAGCCGAACGCCTGCGCTGCGGCCTGTGCCTGCTTGCGGAACGAATCGATGGCCTGCGTCGAGAGCTTCTGCGCAGCGGCGCGCTGGGCTTCCGGCGACAGCGAGAACGTGACGTTGCCGACCTGCATCGACGAACTCATCTTGCCCGCGAGCTTCGAGGCCGCCGCGAAGTCATGCGATTCGAGCACGACTTCCGTGCGTCCGCGCCACGCGGATATCTTGCCGTCGCGATCCGTCGACGGATACACGCTGAACGCGCCGCTCTTCGCGGTGACGCCTTCGACGCCCTTCGCTTCGCGCAAGGCGGCCTCGGCACGCTGATTCAGCGTGGTCGTCAGCGATGAAGGATCGGCGGCTTCCTGCTCGTAGAAGAGCATAATGGTGACGACATCCTGCGGCACTTGCGTGCTGGCCTGAGCCGACAGCGAGAGCACGCCCGAAGGCTGCGGATTGGCGATGACCGTCTGCGCAGCGGCAGTGGCCGAGAAGGTGAGCGCGGCGCTCGACATCGCGAGAGCGAGTGCGGCGGCGATTTTCTTGTTCATCATCGAAGGACTCCGGCCTGTAACGTCGCGCGTTTCGCGACGGCTCTTAGGCGGTCCATTCGCGCCCTTAGTTCCGGTCTCCGGCGAGCCGTTCGGTAATAAAGCGCCACTGCGCTTCGGTGACGGGCGTGATGGACAACCGGTTGCCGCGCGCCAGCACTTGCATGTCCGAAAGCGCATCGTGCGCGCGCAATTCGGCAAGCGCAATGAGCGGCGTTTTCCTGACGAAGCTCACGTCGACGAGCAGCCAGCGCGGCGTTTCCTGCGTGGACTTGGGATCGAAGTAGGGGCTCTTGGAATCGAACTGCGTGGGATCGGGATAGGCCGTCGAAGCAACCTTCGCGATGCCCGCGATACCCGGCTCCGGACAGCTCGAATGATAGAAGAGCACGCCGTCGCCAATTTGCATCTGGTCGCGCATGAAGTTGCGCGCCTGATAGTTGCGCACGCCGGTCCACGGCAGGGTTTTCTTCGGCGCGTGCGCGAGATGATCGATGCTCGCTTCGTCCGGTTCGGACTTCATCAGCCAGTAGCGCATGAGGAGAGCGGGAAGAATCGGCGATGCAAATGAAAACGGCATCGGATAAACCGATGCCGTTTGGATAAGGTCCCCGCCTCAGCCGCTAGGCCGGCATCCTGAACCTGGGTTCAAGATTGGTCGCGGTAAGCAACACTTCGGGTACATCAGACTAGTGACGCGCGCGCCCGTGTTACAAGGTTCCGCAACCGTGCCAATGTGACATTGGTTCAAGGAATATATGACCTTGGCGCACCAGGCAGGGAAACCTCACTCTACACCAATCATTTGCCTTGTGCAGCCCCTGCGCCGTGATCGCGCAGTATCTTTTTTTGATTGACACCGCGAGGCTGATTAGATCAGCGCATCATGCAAACGGCTTGCACTCACTGCACTTCATATTGTGCGATGACCGCGCCGAGCTGCTGGTTCATCGAGTGCACCGTGCGGCGGATTTCTTCGGCCGGGAAGGCTTCGCCGTGACGCACGCTTTCCTGCAGCCGAAGCAATTCGGACGCCAGCGACAGCGCGGCCATCACCGCGATGCGATCCGTGCCGCGCACGCTGCTTGCATTGCGGATCTTGTTCATTTCGGCGTCGACGCGGGCGACTGCTTCGCGCAACGCGGCTTCCGTTTGCGGCGAGCACGCAAGGCGATACGGCTGCCCGAGAATGGATACTTCGATTTGCGTGGTCGTCATGCCTTCTCTCCGTGATGATGTTCGCCGTGCATCTCTTCAGCATGCGCATGTTCGGGCTGCGCGTCGCGCGATGCCTGCGATTCGGCGTTGAGAAGGTCGAGCTGATTGTCGCTTTCGGCGTGATGCGTTTTGCCACGCGGCAGCTTCTCGAGGATTGCGTTGAGGCGCACCTGTGCGTCGTCGATCTTCGCGGAGAGCGAGTCGCGCTCGGCTTGCAATGCGTCGCGCTCGCTTCGCACCTGCACGAGCTCGGCCTGAACGCCCGCGTAATCGGCGCGCAATTGTTCGATTTGCGCTTCGAGCGCGAGACGCGCCTGATGGTGGCGCTCGCTGATCTGGATCAGCCGGCCGATGTTTCCTGACAGTGATTCGAGTTCGTTGAGCATGTGCTGCGTCCTCTAAAGACCTGGCATTTTAGCGCGGTTCAAAGCAGCTTCCGATAATTGTCTCGTTTCGAGACGTAACAACCCCGGAACATGCGCGCATCGCGATGCATTTGTGTGTGGAAAGAGCGAGCGTGCGTGTTGATTGCAGGGTGCCGGGCACGGCGCGCGTTCTTGACGGCCCCGATGCCCGCTCCTACACTTGCCGCACTTTTGGTGCTCGCGTCCGCTTCTCTCGCGGATGCAGTCAAACGGGAAACAGGGAGCGAAGTCCACGGCACATGACCGGGACGCGCCAACCTGTGCTGCCCCCGCAACGGTAAGCGACCGCAACGCAAGTTGCAAGTCGTCCCTCGCGCGTTTCTCGCATCGCATCGCACGGTCACTCGCCATGCGGCACGCCCTGCAAGAAACATGTCGACGCCACTGCGCGCCATGCGCGGGAAGGCGGGACGAAGCGTCGCCAGCCCGGATACCGGCCAATCGTCCAGCGCGTCCATGTCATCGGCATAGCGGCGCGCGCGTCGCGCACAGACCTCGCGGGGAGCGGGGCACGCGCCAGCCCCGAACTGGATTCTCAAGCATGGTTTCATCTCCGTCCGGCATGAAGCGTCGCGCCGTTTGCGTGGCATCGTGCGCGGCGTTCAGCGCGCTACTCGTGCAATCTGCTCATGCCGATACCGCCGCGCAAACGCTCGCGCCCGTCGTCGTCACGGCGACGCGCACCGCGCAACCGCTCGCCGATTCGCTCCCGCAAACGTCGCTCTTCGACGAGCAGGACATCGCCGACACCAACGCTCGCGACGTGCTCGGCCTGATCGCGCTCGCGCCCGGCGTACAGGTCACACGAAACGGCGGGCCGGGCGCGAACTCGGGCGTGTACATACGCGGCGCGGCGTCGTCGCAATCGCTCGTGCTGATCGATGGCGTGCGTGTCGAATCGGTATCGCTCGGCGCGGCGCAGCTGTCGCAAATGATGCTCGATCAGACCGGCCGCGTGGAAGTGGTGAACGGCAATGTATCGGCGTTGTATGGATCGAATGCGATCGGCGGCGTCGTGCAAATTTTCACGAAAGAGGGCGATGCCCACCCGCCGCGCTTTCACTTCGAAGCCGAGTACGGCAGCTATCACACGCAGCGTCAATCGGCGGGCGTCGACGGCGCGCTGGATGCCGAGGGCCGCACCACCTTCAGCCTGAACGTGTCCCGCGAAAAGACCGACGGCTTCTCGTCGATCGATCCGGCGCTCGCGCCCGGTGCGAATCCGAACGCGAACGGTTATTTGAACGAAAGCGTCGCCGCGACGCTGCGCCACAAGTTCACCGACAAGTGGGATGCGGGCGTGCGCTTCCTGCAATCGAACGGCGTCGACAGCTTCGACGATGCATACGGCACCCCTGCCGACATCAACAAGACGCACGACCGCGTGCGTTCGGCTTCGGTGTTCGCGAACGGCAGGCTCACCGATCGCTGGACCACGCACTTCACCATCGCGCAGGGGCAGGACCGCGCGAACATCGAGCAGAACGGCGTGTACACGAGCCGATTCAACTCGGAGAATCATCAGTACCTCTGGCAAAACGACTTCAGGCTCACCGATGCCCACAAGCTGCTGTTCGGCTATGAGCATCTCGATCAGTCGCTCGATTCGGATCAACTGAGCGCGCCCGACCGTCACGTCAATTCGGTGTTCGCGGGCTACGTGGGGCGCTTCGGTCGGAGCGAAGTGCAGGCGAACGTGCGGCACGACCAGTACTCCGACTTCGGCGGCGCGAACAGCTACTATCTCGGCTACGCGTACAAGTTCGACGCTCACTGGCGGGCGAGCGCGAGCTATGCGGCGTCGTTCCGCGCACCGAGCTTCGACGACCTCTACTATCCGTTCAGCGGCAATGCGTCGATTCAGCCGGAGCGCAGCCATTCGGTCGAGGCCGCGTTGCAATATGCATCGGACGCAGTGGGCGTGCTGCGGGTGACGGCGTTTCAGACGCGCTATTCGAATCTAATCGACTACGTATCGGACGGCAGCGGCTTCTATATCGCGCAGAACGTGGGACGCGCGAAGGTGCAGGGCGTCGAGGGATCGTGGGCGGGGCACGTGGGCGCTACCGATATCCGCGCGGGCGTCACGTTCCAGAATCCCGTCGACGAGACGAATCACGAAGAACTGACGAGGCGTGCGCGGCGCTTTGCATCGCTGTCGGCGCATCGTTCGATCGGACGCTGGCGCGTGGGCGGCGAGTGGATCGTGAGCGGCGCGCGCAGCGATTACGATTCAACGCTCGCGGGCTATGGCGTCGTGAACCTGTCCGCGCGCTATGACATCACGAAGTCGTGGTACGTGAGCGCGCGCATCGACAATCTGTTCGACCGGGACTATGAACTCGCTTATTCGTACAACACGCCGCGGCGCGGTGCGTACATCACGCTCGGATGGAATCCGTCGTGAGCGTGGCGTCGTCGCTGGTGAACGATGAACGCTAGCCGCGCCGTCTTGATCTGGCTCGCGCTCGGCGCGATGGCGCTCGCCGCGCTCGCGGCATCGCTTGCGCTCGGCAGCGTCAATCTGCCGATGTCGCGTGCGATCGCCGCGCTGCTGCATGCCCGTTCGGCCACGCCCGATATCGCCGATGACATCGTGCTCACCTTGCGTTTGCCGCGCGCCTTGGCGGGGTTTGCGTCGGGTGCGCTGCTCGCGCTCGCCGGCGCGCTGCTGCAAGTGCTGCTGCGCAATCCGCTCGCGGAGCCGTACGTGCTCGGCGTATCCGGCGGCGCGGCGGCGTTCGCGCTGGCCGCGATGCTAGCGTCGATGCCGTGGTGGGGCGTCGATCTCGCCGCGTGCATCGGCGCGTTCGTGTCGATCGTGCTGGTGCTCGGCCTTGCTCGCAGGCACGTGTGGCATGGGGAGCAGGAGGCATCGCCGAGGCTTTTGCTGACGGGCGTCGTGATCGCGGCGGGATGGGGCGCGCTTATCACGCTGATACTCAGCATCGCGCCGGAGAACCGGCTGCGCGGCATGCTCTTCTGGCTCACCGGCGACCTCAACGGCGCAGCGACTCCCTGGCCCGCGATGATTGCGCTGGGCGTGGCGCTTGCCGTGATCGCGCCCGTCGCGCCGCAGCTGAACGTGCTCTTGCGCGGCGATGCCGCCGCGCGGGCGCTCGGCGTGCCGGTCGAACGGTTGCGCCTGCGCGTCTATCTCGTCGCGTCGCTGGCGGCGGCGGCTGCGGTGACGACGGCGGGGACCATCGGCTTCGTCGGGCTGGTCGTGCCGCATCTGCTGCGGCTCGCCTTCGGCAACGATCAGCGCATGCTCGTGCCGGCCGCGCCGCTCGCGGGCGGGCTCGCCGTGATGAGCGCCGATCTCGCCGCGCGCACGATCATCGCGCCGGGGCAGTTGCCGGTCGGCGTCGTGACGGCGCTCGTCGGCGTGCCGATGTTCCTGTGGATGCTGTTGCGCCGCCCGCGATGAACACACTTCATATCGACACGCTCACGCTGCGCGCCGGCGACCGCACCTTGGTCGATGGCCTGAGCGCGACCATCGCGGCGGGCGAAGTGTGGTGCATCGCCGGGCCGAACGGCGCGGGCAAGACGACGCTCATCGGCGTCCTCGCGGGCCTCGCGAAACCGGCGGCGGGCGTCGTATCGCTCGATGGCCGCGCGCTCGCGCAATGGCGCGCGGCGGACCTTGCCCGCCGGCGCGCGCTGATGCCGCAGAGCACGCACGACGCCTTCAGCGCGACCGTGCTCGACACCGTGCTGCTCAACCGCTTCCCTTATCTCACCGGCTGGGGCTGGGAAAGCGACGACGACCGCGCCGCCGCGCACGCCGCGCTCGATGCGCTGGGCCTTGCCGCGTTCGCAACCCGCGACGTGCTGACGCTCTCGGGCGGCGAACGGCAACGCGTGGCGCTTGCCGCCGTGCTGTGCCAGAACGCGCCGCTGCTCTTGCTCGACGAACCGCTCGCGCATCTCGACCTGCATCATCAGATCGACTGCCTGAATGCGCTCGTGAAAGCGGCACGCGATGAACGCCGCGCGGTCGTGCTCTCGTGTCACGACCTGAACCTCGCTCGCCGCTTTGCCACGCATGCGTTATTGCTCGACGGCCAAGGCGGCGCGCAGGGCGGCCTCGTCGCCGATGTGCTCACGGCCGAGCGTGCGAGCGCCGCGTTCGGTTATCCGCTCGCGCTCATCCGCGATGGCGAGCATGAAGCGCTCGTGCCTCGCTTCCCCTCATGACCAAGGAATCGCCCATGTCCATTCCGATGCCTCGCGCGCTCGATCGCGCCATCGAACCCGAACTGCGCCGCATCATCGACATGAAGACGAAGCCGCCGGGCAGCCTCGGGCGGCTTGAACCGCTCGCGCTGCAAATGGGCCTGATACAGCGCACGACGAAGCCGCGCATCGACCGTCCCGCGATGATCGTGTTCGCGGGCGATCACGGCATCGCCGCTGAAGGCGTGAGTCCGTATCCGCAGGAAGTGACGGCGCAGATGGTCGCGAATTTTCTGAGCGGAGGCGCGGCGATCAACGCGTTGTCGCGTTCCGTCGGCATGGCGCTCGAAATCGTCGATGCGGGCGTCGCGACGCCGATACCCATCGATCACGGTTACGAGCGTTTGTCGCTCGGCCTCGGCACGCGCAACTTCGCGCATGAAGCGGCGATGTCGCGCGACACGGCGCTCGAAGCCATCGCGCGGGGCGCGGCGCGCGTGCGGCATCACGCGTCGCTCGGCACGAACGTGATCGGCTTCGGCGAGATGGGGATCGCGAATACATCGGCGGCGGCGTGCCTGATGAGCCGCCTGTGCGCATTGCCGATCGACGAATGTGTCGGACGCGGCACCGGCCTCGACGATCGCGGGCTCGCGCACAAGCGCGACGTGCTGGCCCGCGCGCTCGCGACGCATGCGTCGGGCGGCGATGCGATCGATACGCTCGCCACGTTCGGCGGCTTCGAGATCGCGATGATGACGGGCGCGTACCTCGCCGCAGCCGAGGCGCGCATGACGGTGCTCGTCGATGGCTTCATCGCGAGTTCGGCGTTGCTGGTCGCATCGAAGATCGCGCCGGACGTGCTCGATTACTGCGTGTTCGCGCATGCGTCGAACGAAGCGGGGCATCGGCGCATGCTGGCGCACTTCGACGCCGCGCCGCTGCTGCAACTCGACTTGCGTCTTGGCGAAGGCACGGGCGCGGCGCTCGCGTTGCCGCTTTTGCGCGCGGCCGTCGCGTTCGTCGACGAGATGGCGAGCTTCGATTCGGCGGGCGTATCGAACAAGCAAGACGCGCAGCCATGAGCCGTCCGCTCGACGAGCTGCGTTACTTCTTCACCGCGCTCGGCTACTTCACGCGCGTGCCGGTGCCGCGCTGGGTCGGCTTCGAGCGCGAGTATCTGAACGCGGCGGCGCGCTACTTTCCGCTCGTCGGCGCGATGGTCGGCGGGGTCGCGGCGCTCGTCTACCTCGCGGCGCTATGCGTGTTTCCGGCGGGCGTGGCCGTCTTGCTGTCGATGACCGCGACGCTCGTGCTGACCGGCGCGTTCCACGAAGACGGCCTCGCCGATTGCGCCGATGCCTTCGGCGGCGGCTATACGCGCGACGACGTGCTGCGCATCATGCACGATTCGCGCATCGGCGCATTCGGGGCGATTGCGCTCGTGATCGCGCTGGCGCTCAAGTGGCAGACGCTGGCCGCGTTGCCGCCGATGCGCGCCGCAATGCTGATGATCGCCGCGCACGCCGCGAGCCGCGCGTTCGCGATCAGCTATCTCGTCACGCTCGATTACGTGCGCGCCGAAGGCAAGGCGAAGCCGGTCGCGCAGCGCATGAGCGTCATGTCGCTCGCGCTTGCACTGGCGTTCGGCTTGCCGTGGCTTCTATGGATGGGCTGGCGCTTCGCCTGCGTGACGCTTGTCGTGCTTGCGTCGCTGCGTTTCATCGCGGGGCGCTACTTCGTGCGGCGCATCGGCGGTTATACGGGCGATTGCCTCGGCTGCGCGCAGCAGGTGTTCGAGCTTGCGATCTATCTCACCGGACTGGCATGGATCTCGTACTGATACGTCATCCCGCTGTCGCAATTGATGCGGGCGTGTGCTACGGCCAGACCGATGCGCCGCTTGTTCGCGATGCGCGCGAATCGGCGCGTGACGTGCTCGCGAGGATGCGTGCGCTGCACGTGCCCGATTGCGTCGACGGATGGCATTCGAGTCCTTTGCGCCGCTGTGCATCGCTCGCGGATGCGCTCGGGACTGCTCGCATCGATGCGCGGCTTTCCGAGATGCACTTCGGCGCGTGGGAAGGCTGCGCGTGGGATGACATCGATCGCGCGCTGATCGATGCGTGGGCCGTTGACATCGAGCACGCGCGTCCGCATGGCGGCGAGAGTCTCGCTCAGTTCAGCGCCCGCGTGTTCGCCTGGTTCGACGAGGCATCCGCCGATGCTTCGTCCGCGATGCATGTCGTCGCGCACGCCGGCGTGATGCGGGTGCTGGCGGCGCGTCTGCTTCGGCTCGACTATGCGAGCGTGTTGCAGTGGGCAATCGATTTCGAAGGGATCGTCTGGCTTCGTCGGGCGGGTGAGCGATGGGTCGTCGTGCGGTGGAACGCGTAAGTCGCGCTTATCGCTTCGCCCGCGCCACATCCAGATCGCGACATAACTCGGCCGCTCCGATCGCGATGCGCGGCGTCGGCCGGTTGATGACATCGCCATCGATGCCGAACAGATTGCCGCGCGCGACCGCGGTCATCGATGTCCATCGCTTCCACCGGTCGAGCGCCGGCAGCGCGCGATCCGGCTTCGTTGCGCCGGGCGTCGCGGTCACGATCGCTTCGGGATTGGCCGCGAGCACGGCTTCCGTCGATATCGTCGGCACGCGCGGCGCTTCGGCTGCGAACACGTTCACGCCGCCGCACACGCCGATGACTTCGCTGAACACGTTGTCGCGATTGAGCGTCATCAGCGGATCGTCCCAGACCTGATAGAACACGCGCACCGGCGGCAACGCGGCGTACTTGCCGCGCAGTTGCGCGATATCGCGCGTGAATGCCGTCGATGCCGCGCGCGCACGCTCCTGCGTGCCGAGCAACCCGCCGAATTTGTCGATGCTCGCGGCGATATCCTCGAGACGCTTCGGCTCGCTGTAATAGAGCGGAATGCCGAGCGCCTTCAGGCGATCCATCTGACGCGCGGCGTTGCCGTGCCGCCATACGACGATCAGGTCCGGATGCAGCGCGACGATGCGTTCGAGATCGAGCGCCTTGTTGTCGCCGACACGCGGTATCGCTTGCGCTTCGTTCGGGTAATCGCTGTAACTCACCGTACCGACGATGCGCCCGCCGCCGCCCGCCGCGAACAGCAACTCGGTGAGGTGCGGCGCGAGGCTTACGACCCGCGTCGCCGGGGCGGGCAGCGTGACGGGCGCGCCGGTGTCGTCGGTGACGGTGATCGCGGCGCGGGCGTGCATCGCGATGAACAGGGCGAAGAGCGCGACCAACCTCATGCGCCGATCTCCGCGAGTGCGCGTTCGAGCCGCGCCCAGTCGCCTTCGCTTCCCGGCAAGCCGATGCGCAGGCTCGTCGTCATGCCCGGCCGATCAAAAAGGCGCGTCCACATACCGCGCATCGCCAGCTCATGTTGCAGCGAAGGCGCACGCGGCGTCGGCGTCCACGTGAAGAGCGGCGTGGCCCGCACGTCGAAGCCATGACGTGCGATGAGTGCGGCAAGGCGCGCGCCATCGCGCCGCAGCCGCTCGCGCGTATCCTGCTGCCACGCTTGATCGGCAAACGCGGCCATCGTCGCGTGCCGCGCGGGGCCGCCGACCGTCCACGCGCCGAGCGCATCGCGCAATGCATCGGTGACGGCGGGCGCGGCGAGCACGAAGCCCGCGCGTATGCCCGCCAGCCCGAAGAACTTGCCGACCGAGCGCAGCACGACGAGCCCGCCGCGCGCCGTCTCGGCGGCAAGCGATGCATCCGGGTCCGCGTCGGCGAACGCTTCATCGACGATCAGCGTGCCGCCACGCGAGGCGAGTTGCGCGTGCCAGCGCATCAGCGTCTCGCGCGAAAGGCGCTCGGCAGTCGGATTGTTCGGATTCCCGATGATGACGTGATCGAGCGTGGCCGGCAATTCGCCGCTTGCAGTGTCGAGCGTTTCGATCGAATGGCCCGCGCGCGCGAACGCCGGCGCGTATTCGCCGTAAGCCAGCGGCGCGACGCCCGCGACGCCGCGCTTCAGCAGGAGCGGCAACGCGCGAATCGCCGCCTGCGATCCGGCCACCGGCAGTGCGAGCGGTGCGCCGTAGTAGCGGGCGGCTGAGTCGGCGAGGCCGTCGTCGTCTTCGGGCAGGCGCCGCCAGGCGTCGGGCGGCACGGGCGGCACGGGATATCCGCGCGGATTGATGCCCGTCGACAGGTCGAGCCAGTCGTCGAGTGGAATTGCGTAGCGGTGCGCGGCTTCGCGCAGATTGCCGCCGTGGAGAATCGGATCAGCCATTCGTCGTCACACTGAAAACCGCAAGAATGAGCAGCACCGCGAGCCACAGCATCATCGAGCGATCGACGAGCCGCAGCGCGGCCACCACATCGCGCGGCGTGGCATCGTGGCCCGCGCCGAGCGTCGGCCGCGCTTCCAGCACGCCGTGATACACCGCCGCGCCGCCGATCAGCACGTTCAGACTGCCCGCGCCCGCGGCCATCACCGGGCCCGCGTTCGGGCTGTCCCACGAGGGCGCCTGCGTGCGCCAGCAATGCCACGCCATGCGCGTGTCGCCGGTGAGCGCGTAGGTCGCCGCCGTGAGCCGCGCGGGAATGAAATTGAGCACGTCGTCGAAGCGCGCGGCCGCCCAGCCGAAGCGCAGGTAACGCGGCGTGCGATAGCCCCACATTGCATCGAGCGTGTTGGCGAGACGGAACGCGAGCGCGCCGGGACCGCCCGCCACCGCGAACCAGAAGAGCGCGCCGAAGATCGCATCGTTGCCGTTCTCCAACGCCGATTCGACAGCCGCACGCGACAGCGCGTTTTCATCGGCGTGCGAGGTATCGCGCGAGACGATGCGCGATGTCAGCGCACGCGCGCCGTCGATATCGCCGAAACTCAGCGCGCGGGCAATCGGCGCAATGTGCTCGCGCAAGCTCTTCGCGCCGAGCGCGAACCACAGCAGCAGCACGTGGACGAGGCAGGCGTACGAGAACGGCAGCACGCTCACCAGCATCCACGCGATGACGACCGGCGGCGCGACCGCAGCGATCCACGCGGCGATTCCCGCCGGCCGCGCGCGATGCCCGGTGTTCATGCGCGCTTCGAGCTTCGCCGCGAGCGTGCCGAAGCCGACGAGCGGATGACGCCTGCGCGGTTCGCCGAACACGCGATCGACGATCACGCCGAGCACCGCGAGCAGCGCCATCGCATAGACGGAGAGCAGCAGCATCGCGTCAGCCCTTGAGCGCGAGCGGCAGGCCCGCAACCATCAAGGTCGCGCGCGTGCTCGCGGCGGCGACGCGCTGATTCAGGCGGCCGAGTTCGTCGACATAGAGGCGCGTCACCGAGCCGAGCGGCACGACGCCGAGGCCGATTTCGTTGCTGACGACGATGACCTTGCCGCGCACATCGGCCAATGCGCGGTCGAAGGCATCGAAGGCTTGCGTGGCTTGATGGGAAAGCGTGGCGGGCTCATCGTGCATGGATTCGGGCGGGCACAGCAGATTGGCGAGCCAGAGCGTGAGGCAATCGATCAGCACGCACTGTCCCGCGCGATCCGCTTCACGCAGCGCGCCCGCGAGATCGAGCGGCGCTTCCACGAGCGTCCAGTGCGCGGGACGCCGCTCGCGATGATGCCGCACGCGTTCGGCGAACTCGTCGTCGCCGATGCACGCGGTCGCGAGATAGGCGACGGGCAGGCCGCTTTCGGCGGCAAGGCGTTCGGCATGGGCGCTCTTGCCCGAGCGGGCGCCGCCGAGGATGAAGGTCAGATCGCGCGGCGTGGCGACAGGGACGTTGGAGGTCATCGCAATATTGTAGCGGCGGGATAAGATAGCGGGCTGCGCTTCCGAGGAACTTCCCGATGCCATTCACGCCACGCGGCACGCTGATGATTCAGGGCGCCACCTCCGATGCCGGCAAGAGCACGCTCGTCGCGGGCCTGTGCCGGCTGGCGCGGCGAGGCGGCGTCAGGGTCGCGCCGTTCAAGCCGCAAAACATGGCGCTCAACAGCGCGGTGACGGTCGATGGCGGCGAGATCGGCCGCGCGCAAGCCTTGCAGGCGATCGCGGCGGGCGTGCCGGCGCGCATCGACTTCAATCCGGTGCTGCTCAAGCCGACGAGCGATCGCGGCGCGCAGGTCATCATCCACGGCCACGCGCACGCCAATCTCGATGCCCGCGCGTATCACGCGTACAAGCTCACCGCGTTCGATGCCGTGCTCGCGTCCTATGCGCGGCTGCGCTCGGAGTTCGAGGCGGTCATCGTCGAAGGCGCGGGCAGTCCCGCCGAAATCAATCTGCGCGATCGCGATATTGCCAACATGGGTTTCGCGGAACACGTCGATTGCCCGGTCGTGCTCGTCGCCGATATCGATCGCGGCGGCGTGTTCGCGCATCTCGTAGGCACGCTGGCGTGTTTGTCGGAGAGCGAGCGGGCGCGCGTGAAGGGCTTCGTGATCAACCGGTTTCGCGGCGATATCTCGTTGCTGAAGCCGGGGCTCGACTGGCTCGAAGCGCAGACCGGCAAGCCGGTGCTCGGCGTGCTGCCATATCTGCACGGCCTGACACTCGATGCCGAGGACATGCTGCCGCGCGATGTTCACGCACGCGGCGAGCGGCCGGCGCTGAAGGTGATCGTGCCGGCCTTGCCGCGCATCAGCAATCACACGGACTTCGATGCGCTGCGGGCGCATCCTCAGGTTGATTTCGAATACGTGCGCGGGGGCGTCGCGCCGCCGCCGGCGGACCTGATCGTGCTGCCGGGATCGAAGAACGTGCAGCGCGATCTTGCGTGGCTTCGCGAGCACGGCTGGGATCGTGCGATCGCGCGGCATCTGCGATACGGCGGTAAGGTGCTCGGCATATGCGGCGGCATGCAGATGCTGGGGCGCGAGATCGACGATCCGGATGGCGTCGAAGGCGCGGCGGGGTGTGTCGACGCGCTGGGTTTGCTAGACCTGCACACGGTGCTGACGCCGCACAAGCAACTGGAGAACGTGACGGGGCGGCTCGCGATCGGCGCGGCGGATGCGCCGGTGCGCGGCTACGAGATTCACATGGGGCGCACGAGCGGCGCGGCGCTGGCGAATCCCGCCGTGATGCTCGATGACGGGCGCGGCGACGGCGCTATTTCATCCGATGGACAAATTGCCGCGACGTATCTGCACGGCCTTTTCGACACGCCCGAAGCGTGCGCCGCGCTGCTCGCGTGGGCGGGCGTCGAAGATGCCGCGCCGCTCGATTACCCGGCGCTGCGCGAGGCATCGCTCGAGCGTCTGGCGGATGCGTTCGCGCAGGCGCTCGATCTCGATGCGGTGATGGGCGCGTTTGGCTGAGACGCGCGAGCGTCAATACAGAATCATCTGCGTGCACCGAAACATCGCGATCAGCTTCCCGTCGCCGTTCGTCACCGTCGCATCCCAGACGTGCGTGCTGCGCCCGAGATGCACGGCGCTCGCCTTTGCGACGATCTTCCCTTCGCGCGCCGTCGACACATGATTGCTCTTGAGTTCGAGCGTCGTGAAGTTCTGCGCCTTCTCGGGAAGATGCGCGATGCACGCATACCCGCAGCACGTATCCGCGAGTCCGACGACCGTCGCCGCGTGCAGAAAGCCGTTCGGCGCGAGCAGTTCCGGCCGGATCACGAGTTCGCCGGCGAGCGCGCCTTCGTCGAGGGACAGAAGCTGCACGCCGAGCAGATCGGGCAGGCGGCCTTTCTGGCGGTTGCGCAGGAAATCGAGCGTGACATCGGGGCGAAGCGGCATGGGCGTAATCCGTCGAGGTGTGATGAAAAGCGCGTGCGACCCAATTGGCCGTTCGGCCAGCGTGCCGCGCGCACCGCTTTTTGCCGATAATATCAACGGCTCGAATCATGCATCCGTTCTATAACGACGAAACGGCGCGCGCTCTCCTGGAATGACGCGCGCCGCACAAACTCCGGGACATTTCATGACCGTGATCGTGGTGGCAAATCCAAAGGGCGGGGTCGGCAAGAGCACGCTCGCAACCAATCTCGCAGGGCACTTCGCGGCGAACGGCGAATGGGTCGCGCTCGCCGATCTCGACAAGCAGCGCTCCGCCCATGCGTGGCTGTCGCTGCGGGTCGATACGCTACCGAAGATCGAAGAGTGGGGCGTCGATGTCGACGCGCCCGCGAAGCCGCCGAAAGGTCTGGAAAAAGCCGTCGTCGATACACCTGCCGGCGTGCATGGCAACCGGCTCGCGCTCGCGCTGCAACTGGCCGACAAGGTGATCGTGCCGCTACAGCCGTCGATGTTCGACATTCTCGCCACGCAGGACTTCCTGACGAAGCTGGCGAAGGAAAAGGCGGTGCGCAAGGGCGCGATTCAGATCGGGGTGGTCGGCATGCGCGTGGACGCGCGCACGCGGTCTGCGGATCAACTGCATCGTTTCGTCGAAGGGCTCGATCTGCCGGTGCTGGGATATCTGCGGGACACGCAGAATTATGTGCAGCTCGCGGCGCACGGCCTGACGCTATGGGACGTGGCGAAAAGCCGTGTCGAGAAGGATCTGGAGCAGTGGCAGCCGATCATCGACTGGGCGGGGAAGAAATAGCGGCAAGCGTTTTGCGCCTTTACGGCAGCAAAGGACGCCGCGCCATAAAAAACCGGCGCTCCCCGAAGAGAAGCGCCGGCTTTCATTACACGTCAATCGAGAGAATCAGGTCCAGTTCTGCGTCGGGACATGATCCCGGCTGCCCTTGATCCGGTTCTCGCCATCCACGAACACGAGGTTCGGCTTCCAGCCCGCCTTGATCTCTTCCTCATCGACCGAAGCGAACGCCGCGATGATCACCAGATCGCCCAGTTGCGCGCGCCGCGCCGCCGATCCGTTCAGCGAGATCATGCCGCTGCCGCGCTCGCCCTTGATTGCGTACGTCGTCAGGCGCTCGCCGTTGTTCACGTTCCAGATGTCGATTTGCTCGTTCTCCAGAAGATTCGCCGCTTCGAGCAGATCCTCGTCGATGGCGCATGAGCCTTCGTAATGCAGCTCGCAGTGCGTGACCGTCGCGCGATGAATCTTCGATTTGAGCATGGTGCATTGCATGTTGCAGACTTCCTTCAGATTTCCAGATTGTCGATGAGGCGCGTGGCGCCGAGCTTCGCCGCAGCGAGCACGACGAGCGGCGCGTTGGCATCCGCTTCGCCCGGCGCAAGCAGGTCGACGCGTTTGCGCACGCTGATGTAATCGGGCTTCCAGCCTCGTTCGGCGAGCGCGTTCATCGCGTCGCGCTCGAGTGCGGCGATATCGCGATTACCCGACAGCACGCCTTCACGCACGCGATTGAGTTGCAGCGCGAGTTGCGGCGCTTCCGCCCGCTCATCCGCCGACAAGAAGCGATTGCGCGACGACAGCGCGAGGCCGTCCTCGTCGCGCACGGTCTCGGCAGCGATGATTTCCGTCGGCAGCGCGAACTGGTGGCACATCTGCCGCACGATCATCAACTGCTGATAGTCCTTCTTGCCGAACACCGCGACACGCGGCTGCACGCACGACATCAGCTTCATCACGACGGTGCACACGCCCTGAAAGAAACCGGGGCGGAACTCGCCTTCGAGAATGTCGCCGAGGTTATGCGGCGGATGCACGCGGTACTGCTGCGGCTCCGGGTACATGTCGGTTTCGGTCGGCGCGAAGAGTACGTACACGTTCTCGCTTTGCAGCTTCTCGATGTCGTCGAGAAGCGTGCGCGGGTACTTGTCGAAGTCTTCGTTCGGACCGAATTGCAGCCGGTTGACGAAGATGCTCGCGACGACCGGATCGCCGTGCTGGCGCGCGAGACGCATCAGCGAGAGATGGCCTTCGTGGAGATTGCCCATCGTCGGAACGAAGGCGGTGCGGTTCTGACCGCGCAACTGGTCGCGCAGTTCGTGAATGGAGCTGATGACTTTCATCGAGCGGGTGTCTCCTGGCGGGCGGCGGCGTACCGGCCGCTCCAAGGGAAGGTAAGGAAAGGGCGGCTTCTAGGCGGGAGAGTACGCCAGTCTCACGTAGATCGGCGCATAAGGCTCGGCCTGCGTGATTTCGATCAGCGATTCGCGCGACAGCTCCAGCATGGCGATGAAGTTCACCACGACGACCGGCACGCCGCGAGCCGTATCGAACAGTTCGCTGAACTCCATGAAGCGCGCGTTCTGCAGGCGGCGCAGGATCACGCTCATGTGCTCGCGCACCGACAGTTCCTCGCGCGAAATCTTGTGATGCTGCACGAGCTTCGCGCGCTTGATGACGTCGGCCCAGGCGGCGCGCAGATCGTTCATGTCGACGTCGGGGAAGCGCTGTTCCGTCGACTGTTCGATATACACGTCCGCCCGCAGGAAGTCGCGGCCCAGTTGCGGCAACTGATCGATGCGCTGCGCCGCGAGTTTCATCTGCTCGTATTCGAGCAGACGCCGCACGAGTTCGGCGCGCGGGTCTTCGGCGTCCTCGCCGGTATCCGCTTTCTTGACCGGCAGCAGCATGCGCGACTTGATCTCGATCAGCATCGCCGCCATCAGCAGATATTCCGACGCGAGTTCGAGATTCGACTCGCGAATCTGGTCGACATAGCCGAGATATTGCGCGGTGACATCCGCCATCGGAATGTCGAGCACGTTGAAGTTCTGCTTGCGGATCAGGTACAGCAAGAGGTCGAGCGGGCCTTCGAACGCTTCGAGAAAGACTTCGAGCGCATCGGGCGGAATGTACAGATCGGTCGGCAGCTTCCAGAGCGGCTCGCCGTAGAGATGCGCGAACGCGACGCCGTCGATCGTGTCGGGCGTCGAATCGGTCGCGGGGGCGGCGAGCGCCACGTCGCGGGACTTCCGGGCGTCGTCGCGCGGGTCGCCGCGCGAATCGGCCTGCGGCGGTTGCGGCTCGTGGCCGGCGCTCACGTTCAGAAGTTCTGGTAGTAGACGTAAGGCGTCTGTTTCACGCGCGAAGTCTGCTGGCGGTCGCGCTCGTCGAGGTCGATCGGCTGCTTGTCCCACAGGAGCGCGCGCCCGCGGCGCTGCTCTTCTTCGAGCGACGGCTTCTGCGTTTTCAACTGATTGATGAATTGGGTGATGTCCGACTGATACATGATCCGGCTTCCGTTGGTTCGATGCGGTTCGTTGGATGGTGGCGCATTCGCCGTGCCATGTCGCCGTGCCTTGTCGCCGTGCATTCGGCGAGCCAGAGCGGGCAGGGCGGGCCGCAGGTTCGCCGCGATTTTACCGCAAGCATCGGCGGGGTCGCGCATATCGGACGGCTCGCGGCCGCGCATTTCGCGCATGCGCGTGCTAATCGGCGGGAACCGGGCGCGGTCCGGGCCGTCCAACGGCGCACGGTTCGCGCGCCGTTGCCGCATTTTTACGTCGGCGGGGCGTGGCGGTGTGGTGAAATAGCGCTCGCGCGCCGTGCTGCGCCGATTTGCGCACGAGAACCGCATGGCGGACCCGCTTTCGCCTTTCTATTTTGTTTTTCCGATGCCGGAGGTCGCGTTTGGCGGGGCGTTCGTTTGATCTGGTGTGTGCGGTGCGCGGCGCGGCCGCGAAACTGCACTCAATGAAGCCGCTCGTGCACGCGATGAAGCCGCTCGCGCCGGCTGCCGGCGATCGCCCGTCTGCGGCGCTGACGGTGCTGACGGCGCTTGCCTTGCTGACGGTTGCCGCGCCCGCTTTCGCCAAGTACGACGTGGACATCGACGCGCCACGCAACGTCAAGAAGCTGCTGAAAGATCATCTCGATCTCGCGCGTTTCGCCAAACGCGACGATGTCAGCGACGACCAGTTCCAGTTCCTCGTCACGGCCACGCCGAAAGACGTGCGCGATCTCGTCGCGACCGAAGGCTACTTCACGCCGGTCGTCCGCACCGACGTCACGACCGCCGACGACAAGCGCTCGGTCAAGGTCAGCGTCGATCCGGGTCCGCAGACGAATGTCGCCTCCGTCGACCTCAAGTTCACCGGCGCCGTGACGACTGAAGACCGCAAGCAGGAAAACGCCGCGCGTTTCGCGTTCGCGATGAAAGAGGGCGATCCTTTCACGCAGGGCGCCTGGGACGACGCGAAGAACGCCGCGCTGAAGGCGCTGCGATCGCGCCGCTATCTGGGCGCGCGGATCGTCCGCTCGCAGGCGCGGATCAATCCGCGCACGCATATCGCCGATCTGTCCGTCACGTTCGACAGCGGCCCGACCTTCACCTTCGGCAAGCTCGATATCAGCGGGACCAAGCGCTATCCGCAGAAGATCATCGAGAACGTGAATCCGATCAACGAAGGCGACATCTACGACATCGCCCGCGTGAACGAACTGCAGCGGCAAGTGCAGAACACGCCGTATTACGCGAGCGTCGCGATCGACGCCGACAACGACGTCACGAAGCCGCTCGAAACGCCGCTGCACGTCAAGGTCAGCGAGTATCCGTATCACAGCGTGCGCTACGGCGTCGGCTACGCGACGGACAACGGTTTCCACGTCCAGGGCGCGTACAGCTACCTGAACACGTTCGGCGCGGCGTATCCGTTCACCATCTCGGGCCGGCTCGACCAGACTCAGCAGTACGGCCGCGTGCAACTGGCGATGCCGCCGGATTCGCGCGGCTGGATCAACGCGATCTTCGGCTCCTACACGATCACCGATGTCTCGGACACGAACATCTACAGCGCGCGCGTCGGCGTGCAGCGGTCGCGCTCGACGCAGAACATCGACACGACATACTCGCTCACGTTCTACGACGACCGCCTGACGCAGAACGAGCCGAATCCGTCGACGGCGCGCGCGCTCGTGCCCGCGTGGACGTGGGTGCGCCGCGACGTCGACGATCCGCTGTTTCCGCGCCGCGGCAACGTGGTTCGCGCCGAGGCCAGCTTCGCGGTGAAGGGCCTGTTGACCGATCAGACGTTCGCGCGCCTCTACACCAACATGCAGCAATACCTGCCGCTCGGCCGCAACGATCTTCTCGTGTTCCGCGCGGAGTTCGGCGGCGTGTTCACGACCGGGCCGTCGAGCGGCGTGCCGGCGTCGCTGCTGTTTCGCGCGGGCGGCGCGAACTCGGTGCGCGGCTACAGTTATCTGAGCATTGGCCATAACGTGTCGGGCTCGATCCTGCCGACCAAGTACATGGTGACCGGCAGCAGCGAGTATCAGCACTGGTTCACGCACGACTGGGGCGGCGCGGTGTTCTTCGACATCGGCACCGCGACCGATACCTGGGGCGAGCGCGTGTTCCAGCCGGGCGTGGGCGTCGGCGCGCGATGGCGCAGCCCGGTCGGCCCGGTCAACGTGGACGTCGCGTATGGACTCAAGAACAAGAGCATCAAGCCGTATCTGACGCTCGGCATCGCTTTCTGAGCGATGCATCGACGATATTTTCACCTAAAGAAGGCATGACGGACTCAGGCAACCCGGCGAACGACAGCAACGGCGCCCCCCCCGGCGGCGATGCGCCCCCAACGCCCCAAACGCCGCAACGCCCGCGCGGCAAGCGGCGCTTGCTGCGCTGGATCGGCGCGTTCGTGCTCGCCGTCGTGCTGATCGTGGTGCTCGCGCTCGGCGCGGTGCTGTTCGCGCTGACGACCGATCGCGGCACGCGCTACGCCTGGGACGCGGCGACCTCGCTGCTCGGCGGGCGGCTCACCGGCAAGCTCGACGGCGGCGCGATCGCGACCGGCCTGCAATTGCGCGACGTGCGCTGGAAGGACGGCAAGGGCACGGATATCGCCGTCGATAGCGTCTCGGGCCGCTGGGCGCTCACGCGCGATCCGCTGCGCTTCACCATCGACTATCTGCACATCGGGACGATCGACGCGCGCATCGCGCCATCGAACGAGCCTAGCAAGAAGACCGAACTGCCGCGCGATCTGCGTCTGCCGATTCAGCTTGCCGTCCGCGATCTGAGCGTCGCGAAGCTGCGGCTGCATCAGGGCGCGACGACGACCGAATTCTCCGGCCTGCTCTTCAACGGACGCAGCGACGGCCAGCATCACGAGGCCGCCGTCCAGCGGCTCACGACGCCGTTCGGGTCGGTGACGGCCGCGGCGAGACTCGACGGCGGCGCGCGTCCGTTCCCGCTCTCCGGCGACGCGACCTACGCCGGCAAGGTCAACGACGAGGCGGTGCAGGTCGGCGCGCGGCTCTCAGGCTCCCTCGAAGACCTGATCGCGGACGTCGATGCCAGCGGCATGAAGCTCGCGGGCCAGGCGCACGTCGAAGCGACGCCGTTCGCCGATGTGCCGCTGAAGCGCGCCATCGTCACCGCCGACCACATCAACCCGCAGGCGTTCAGCGCAGGCGCGCCCGCCGCCGATCTCGCCGTGCGCGCCGAAGTGAAGCCGGTGGAAGGCGCGAAGACGTTCGCCGTGAGCGGACCGGTGTCGATCGTCAACGCGAAGCCGGGTTCCATCGACAAAAAGCTGTTGCCGCTCATCGACGCGCGCGCGAACGTGCGGCTCGACGCATCGGCGCAAAGCATCGGCGATCTGAACGTGCGGCTGTTGAAGGACGCGGCCATTACGGGCGGCGGCGCCATTTCGGGCGGCCACGGACGATTCGATCTGAAAGTGGCGAAACTCGATCTCAACGCGATCGAACCGAGCATGCGTCCGACCGACTTCGCGGGGCCGATCGGCGTCGTTCTCGCGGGCGACACGCAGTCCGTGACCGTCGACCTGAACGATCCGAAAGCGGCCATCCGCGCGCAGGCCAGGATCAAGCTGGACGCGAAACAAACCACGCTCGACGACGTAAAGCTGACCGTCGGCAAGGGCCGCGTGGAGGCGAGCGGCGTGCTCAAGAAGGACGTCCATTCGAGCTACGACCTGAAGGCGAAGTTCGTCGACTTCAACCCGCTCTTGCTTCAGCAGCAGTTGATCGCGCAAAAAACCGCGTCGAAACCCGTTGCAAAAATAGCGGCGACGCCTCCGCGCGTGGTCGAGGCGCGCGTGAACGGGACACTCGCCGCATCGGGCGTCCTCGCGCCGACGCTGACGGCCAAGGCCACGTTCAAGCTGGACGACAGCATGTACGACAACCTGCCGCTCACCGGCGCGGGCACGCTGCAGATCGCCGGCACGCGCGTGCTGCCGAGCACGGCGAAGCTGTCGGTGGCCGGCAACGATGCCGAGCTGGACGGCAGTTTCGGTGCGCCGGGCGACCGTCTGCGGTTTCGCATCGACGCGCCGCAACTGGAGCGCCTCGGCTTCGGGATCGCGGGGACGGTGAAGGCGAACGGCGATCTGACCGGTTCGCTCGCGCATCCGGACATCGCGGCGAACTATCAGGCCGATGGCGTCGTGTTCGGCGCGAACCGCCTCGGCCACGCGGAAGGCCACGCCGACATCCGCGACGGCGCGAACGGCGCGCTCGTGTTCACCCTGAAGGCGCGGGATGCGAGCACATCGGGCATCGAAGTCGCCACGCTCGATGCGAATCTGAACGGCACGCGCATGCAGCACACGCTCGGCGTCACCGCTACCGGCAAGGTGCAGGGCCAGCCGGTGAACCTCACGCTCGGCGCAAACGGCAAGTTCACCGACGCCGCCGATGGCCCGCACTGGGACGGCGCGATCACGAAGCTCACCAACAAGGGCACGCCTTCGGTGAACCTCGAATCGCCGCTGTCGGTGAGTTACGGGCCGAAGCGCATCGTGCTCGGCGCAACGCGGCTCGTCGCGGAGGGCGCAGCGCTCAATCTCAAATCGTTCGCGCTGGAAGGCGGGCGCATTCAGTCGGCGGGCACGCTCACGAATCTTTCGGTGCCGCGCATGCTCGAAGTCCGGCGGCAGATGACGGGCGAGGAATCGTCGATTCGAACCGACCTCATCTTCGACGGCAACTGGGATTTTTCGCTCGGCACGACGGCCAGCGGCTACGCGCAGATCAAGCGGCGCGGCGGCGATGTGACGATCGACGGCACACGCGGGGTCGCGGCGCTCGGCATCTCGGACATCGTCGCGCGCGCCGATTTCGCCAACGACAATCGCCTCAACGCGACGCTGCACGCGCAGGCGAGCCGCATCGGCGTGATCGACGCCAACGTGCACACGACGCTCGTCCCGCGCGACGGCATGCTGACCGTGGCCGACGAAGCGCCGCTGTCCGGGGGCATCGACGCGAACGTGCCCGAACTGCGCACGACCGGCGGCCTGCTCGGCGCGAACTATCTGCTCGGCGGCAGACTCGCGATGAAGCTGACGATCGCGGGCATCGTCGCGAAACCGAGCCTGTCGGGGTCGCTGACCGGCGACGCTATTTCAGCGACGGTCGTCGATCAGGGCGTGCAGTTGAAGGACGGCATCATCCGCATTGCGCTGTCCGAGAATCTCGTCGATTTCCGGCAGGTCGAGTTCCACGGCGCGAGCGGCCTGCTCCGCGCGACCGGCAAGGTGCGGCTCGATCAGCAGGAGCCGGATCTGACGGCGAGCATCATCGCGGACAAGCTGGAGCTGTTCGCCTCGCCGGATCGCGAACTGATGCTGTCGGGCAGCGCGAGCATCGCGAATGCCGGATTGCAGGGCGGCATGGCTATCAACGGCAAGTTCAACGTCGATCACGCGCTTTTCGACTTGCCGGAAAGCTCCGCGCCCGCGCTCGGCGACGATGTCGTGATCGTGCGCCCCGACGGCACGGTAAAGGGCGAAAACGGCAAGCAGATCGTCGCGGCGACCGAGAAGCCGGTCGGGCCGTTCACGCCGCGCGCGAACATCGACATCAATCTGGGCCAGCGTTTCCGCTTCAAGGGCGCGGGCGCGGACCTCGGGCTCGCGGGCACCATCACCGCGACGAGCGCGCCGAACATGCCGCTGCGCGCGGTCGGCAACGTGCGCGTGACGCCCGGTTCGACCTACACGGCGTTCGGGCGCAAGCTCGGCATCGAGAACGGTTTCTTCACCTTCAACGGACCGGTGGCGAATCCGGGCATCAATATTCTCGCGATGCGGCGCAATCAGGAAATCGAAGCGGGCGTGCAGGTGACGGGCACGGTGCAGTCGCCGGTGGCGAAGCTGATCTCCGAGCCGAACGTGCCGGACAACGAAAAGCTCTCGTGGCTGCTGTTCGGCCACGGCACCGATCAGGGCAACAACGTCGGCCAGCAAAGCGCGATGACGAGCGCGCTCGCGCTGCTCGGCAGCCGCGGTGGCGCGAAGATCGCGCAGACGGTGGGGCTGGATGAGTTCACGGTCGGATCGAGCGAAGTGGGGCTGACGGACCCGCAAGTGGTGCTGCTGTCGAAGGCGATCAACGAGCGTCTCGTGCTCGGTTACGAGCAGGGCTTGCAGTCGGCGCAGAACGCTGTCAAGGCCACGCTCGCGCTGTCGCGGTTCTGGTCCGCGACGGCCTATGGCGGCACGTATCAGGGCGTCGACCTGTCGTACACGCGGCGCTTCAACTCGTGGGCGCGCCTGCTATCGATGTCGACATCATCGGGGCCGGCGGTGCAGCCATCGGCGGCATCGGGCGCGTCGGGCGTGTCGGCGCCGTTCGGGGCATCGTCGGCGGTGGAGTCGGATTCGTCGGGTGACTGAAGGCGCGATGCAGCAATGAAAAAGGGCACGCAGACTTCGCGTGCCCTTTGTCTTTTTCAGCCGATGCGCCTTACTTCACGCGCATGCCCGGCTTCGCACCGCTGTGCGGCTCGAGGATGTAAAGGCCCGGTTCGGCTTTCTCGTTTGCGGCGGAGGCCGCGAGCACCATGCCTTCCGACAGGCCGAACTTCATCTTGCGCGGCGCGAGATTGGCGACCATCACCGTCAGCTTGCCGATCAGATCCTGCGGCTGATACGCCGACTTGATGCCCGAGAACACGTTGCGCGTCTTTTCCTCGCCGATGTCGAGCGTCAGTTGCAGCAGCTTGTCGGAACCTTCGACCGCCTTGCAATCGACGATCTTCGCGATGCGCAGATCGACCTTCGCGAAGTCGTCGATGGAAATGACGCCGGACTCTTCGCTCTTCGCTTCCACCTTTGCGTCCTTCTTTGCGGCGGTCTTCGCCACTGCTGCCGGTGCGTCCGTCGCCGCTTGCAGCGAGTCGCGATTCGCCGCCAGCAACGCCTCGATCTGCTTCGGATCGACGCGCGTCGTCAGGTGCTTGTACGCGTTGACCGCGTTCGCCGACGACAGCGGCTTGTCCGCGTCCGCCCAGACGAGCGGCGCGATGCCGAGGAACGCCTCGACCGATTCGATCAGCTTCGGCAGCACCGGCTTCAGCGCGAGCGACAGCAGGCGGAACGCTTCGAGGCTGACGCTGCAGGTTTCGTGCAGCGCGACCGCGTTCGCCGGGTCCTTCGCCTGTTCCCACGGCTTGGCGGAATCGACGTAGTGGTTCACCGCGTCGGCGAGTTCCATCGTCGTGCGCAGCGCGCGGCCATATTCGCGCGACTCATAGAATCCGGCGATCTGCGGGATTGCGCTGCGCAATTGCACGACCAGCGGATGCTGCATCGCGCTGTCCTGCACGCGGCCATCGAATCGCTTGATGAGGAAACCCGCCGCGCGGCTCGCGATGTTCACGTACTTGCCGACGAGATCGCTGTTCACGCGCGCCTGGAAGTCCTCGAGGTTCAGGTCGATGTCTTCCATCGTGCTGTTCAGCTTCGCCGCGAAGTAATAGCGCAGCCACTCCGGGTTGAGCCCGGTGTCGATCACGCTTTGCGCGGTGATGAACGTGCCGCGCGACTTCGACATCTTCGCGCCGTCCACGGTCAGGAAGCCGTGCGCGAACACGTTGGTCGGCGTGCGATGGCCGGAGAACTGGAGCATCGCGGGCCAGAAGAGCGTGTGGAAATACAGGATGTCCTTGCCGATGAAGTGATACTGCTCGGCCGTCGAATCCGGCTTGACCCACGCATCGAAATCGACGCCGATGCGATCGGCCAGATTTTTGAAGCTCGCGTAATAGCCGACGGGGGCATCGACCCACACGTAAAAGTACTTGCCCGGCGCGCCGGGAATCTCGAAGCCGAAATACGGCGCGTCACGCGAGATGTCCCAGTCGGCGAGTTTGGCATCGCCCTTGTCGCCGAGCCATTCGCGCATCTTGTTGGTCGCTTCCGGCTGCGCCAGACCGCCGACCCAGCCGCGCAGAAAATCTTCGCAGCGCGGGTCGGACAGGCGGAAGAAGTAATGCGTCGATGTCTTGCGGATGGGCGTCGCGCCCGAGACGACCGAGTACGGGTTGACCAGCTCGGTCGGTAGATAGGTCGAGCCGCAGACTTCGCAATTGTCGCCGTATTGGTCTTTCGCGCCGCACTTCGGGCACTCGCCCTTGATGAAACGGTCCGGCAGGAACATTTCCTTGACCGGATCGTAGGCCTGCTCGATGTCGCGTGCGTCGATGAGGCCGGCTTCCTGAAGCGCGCTGTAAATCGAATTGCACAGGACGCGGTTTTCCTCGGCATCGGTCGAATAGTAGTTGTCGAACGAAATGCCGAAGCTGTCGAAATCGCGCTTGTGTTCTTTCCAGACGCGCTCGATCAACGCTTTGGGCGTGATGCCTTCCTTCTCGGCGCGCAGCATGATCGGCGTGCCGTGAGTATCGTCCGCGCCGACGTAGTAGACCTCGTGGCCATGCATTCGCAGCGTCCGAACCCAGATATCCGTCTGAATGTACTCGACCATGTGGCCGATATGAATCTGACCGTTCGCATACGGCAGTGCGGACGTGACGAGGATCTGGCGGCGGCCGTTCGTGGCGGCGGACGCGGCGGCGGCAGTGGCGGAAATCGGTGCTGACATAGAGGCGCGGCCTGGAGGGAATTGCTTCGGATTGTGGAAAAAGCGGACTTTCGATTTTAGCAGGGCGGGGGAGGAAGGCAGGGGAGGGACTGCGGGGCGCCAAAACCGCTGCCCGATTGCAACTACAACATACAACATTTGAGTTGCATTTTTCGCTTAGCATGATACAACATTGGTGTTGTATGTTTCTCTCTCCGAACGCTCAACGGAGAGACCGTGAAATACAGCGAGTTCCGCAGATGGCTGCGCGAGCAGGGCGCAATGTTTTCGCCCGGTAAAGGAAGTCACTTTCGCGTGACACTGAACGGCAGGACCACCATTTTCCCTGATCACGGCAGTAAGGAGATCGGCACGAAACTGGTGGCACAGATCAAGAAACAACTTGGACTGAAATAAGCGGGAGTCGCAATGTTCTCTGGAGAATCTACCGTCATGCTGTCTTATCCAGTGAATCTGGAACTCGACACGAACAACAGTTACCTTGTCACCTTCCCCGATATTCCGGAAGCCATTTCCGCCGGAGACGACGAAGACGAGGCGCTTCTCAACGCGCTCGACGCGCTGCAAAGCGCGATCGAGATTTACTTCGACGAAAAGCGCGAACTGCCGATGCCTTCCAAGCCGAAAAAAGGCCAGCCGGTCGTCATTCTGCCGGCGCTAGTGGTGTCGAAGGTGCTGCTGGCGAACGAAATGCTCCGGCAGGGTGTGCGAAAGGCCGAGCTTGCACGCAGGCTGAACGTGCATATGCCGCAGGTGGATCGGCTGCTCGATCCGCGGCATTCGTCGAAACTGGAGGCAATCGAGGCGGCGTTGTTGACGCTTGGCAAGCGGCTGAGCATCTCGGTCGCCTGACCCGGTGTCAAAACCGTCCGCACAAAAAAAACCGGGGTCCATTGGGGCCCCGGAGCAACAACGACAAGAGGAGAATGGCAGGCGATGGTCCAGCCATCCACCTACCGTAACAACAGACAAGCGCCGCGCCGGCAAGTTTCAAATTTTTTTGAGACACCTTCCACCGGATGACGCCTCAGCGCGCCCGCTCGTCCATTCTCCTGCAATATCAGATACTTACTGCACTTGACCCGGCTGCGCGGTCGCGCGCAGATAGATCTCCACGCGACGATTCTGCGCGCGGCCCGCTTCCGTCGAATTGTCGGCGATCGGCTGGTTCTGGCCCATGCCCTGCGCCGACAAACGCTGCGCCGGAACGCCGTGCGTCGAGATGTACGAAGCCACGCTCTGCGCGCGGTTCTGCGACAGCGTCTGGTTGTAAGCCGCCGTGCCGGTGTTGTCGGTATGGCCGACGACGCTCGCGATCAGTTCCGGATGCTGCTGCAACGTTTGCGTGACCGAGTTAAGAACCGGATCGAACGACGGCTTGATCGCGTAGCTATTGGTATCGAACGAGATCGAGTTCGGGATGTTGACCTTGAGCGAGCCGTCTTGCTGCTCGGTCACTTGCGTGCCGGTGCCCTTCGAATCGCCGGAAATCTTGTTGCGGATGGCCTGCCAGTTGTAGCCAGTGATGCCGCCAACCGCCGCACCCGTCGCCGCGCCGATTGCCGCGCCCTTGCCGCCGCCGAAAATCGCGCCGATGCCAGCGCCCGTGGCCGCGCCGACGCCCGTGCCGACGGCCGCATTGGTACCCTGCTGCGATGCGCAGCCGGCAACGAGTGCGCCGACGACGGCGAAAACGGACAGGCGGGTCAACAACTTCGTATTCATCTTGATCTCCTTTGATTCAAAAGCGTTTCGGCGACACGCGCCGACAATGCGAAAGGGTCTTCGGACGGGCTTTCGGACGAGCCTCTACAATAACGGGAATATTGAGAAACACGTCTGTGCGCCCGGTGCGATGCGTCCCCGGATAGCAACAGCAGCGGCATAGTGCAGCGCAGGACGACTCGCGCGCAACGGCGTTAACAATTACTTTCAATTTCCTCAGTTTGTTGCAATGCGACGGCCGATTTGGCAACAAGCGTTCCCTGGAGTTTCAATGAGCATTGACCGCGCGCGGATCGACACCGCACTCGCCACCCTGACCGATCCGAACACCAACCGCAAGTTCGTCGATACGAAGAGCATCCGCAACGTTTCCATCGAAGGCGGCAAGGTTGCGGTGAGCGTCGTGCTGGGCTATCCGGCGAAGACGCAGTTCGCTGCGATCGGCAGCCTCGTCGCCGATGCGCTGCGCCAGGTGCCCGGCGTGACCGACGTTTCCGTCGATGTAACCTCGCAAGTCGTCGCGCATGCGGTGCAGCGCGGCGTCAAGTTGTTGCCGAACGTCAAGAACATCATCGCGGTGGCGTCGGGCAAGGGCGGCGTCGGCAAGAGCACGACCGCGACGAATCTCGCGCTCGCGCTTGCGCAGGAAGGCGCGTCGGTCGGCATGCTCGACGCGGACATCTACGGCCCTTCGCTGCCGATGATGCTCGGCATTTCCGGCCGCCCCGAATCGCCGGACAACCAGTCGATGAATCCGCTCACCGGCCACGGCATCCAGGCGAACTCGATCGGCTTTCTGATCGAGCAGGACAACCCGATGGTCTGGCGCGGCCCGATGGTCACGTCCGCGCTCGAACAACTGCTGCGCCAGACGAACTGGAAGGACCTCGATTACCTCGTCGTCGACATGCCGCCGGGAACGGGCGACATTCAGCTCACGCTGTCGCAGAAGGTGCCGGTGACGGGCGCCGTGATCGTCACGACGCCGCAGGACATCGCGCTGCTCGACGCAAAGAAGGGCCTCAAGATGTTCGAGAAGGTCGGCATTCCGATTCTCGGCATCGTCGAGAACATGAGCACGCATGTGTGCTCGAATTGCGGCCACGAAGAGCACATCTTCGGCGCGGGCGGCGGCGAGCGCATGGCGAAGGAATATGGCGTCGAGATTCTCGGGCAGTTGCCGCTCGATATCTCCATCCGCGAACGCACCGATGCGGGCCAGCCGACGGTCGTGTCGCAGCCGGAAAGCCGCATCGCCGAGACGTATCGCGCGATCGCCCGGCGCGTCGCCATTTCGATTGCCGAGCGCCAGCGCGACATGACGTCGAAGTTCCCGAGCATCGTCGTGCAGAACACCTGACGCCGGTCGTCTGGACGTGTCTTTCGCGAGCCTTGTGCGGTGCGGCTCGCGGTATCATGTCGCCTTCGAAGCGCGGCAACGTGGACGCACGGGGCGTCGGCGGGCCGCCAAGAGGATCGCATGAGAGACAGATTCGACGGGAGGGCGCTTGCCGCCTTGTTCGCCACGGCCGCATGCAGCATTGCGCTGAGCGGCTGCGGCATCATCTTCCAGAATCACGAGAAACTCGCGGACGCCACGCTGAAGCCCACGCCCGGCAACACGGCGCGGGGCACCATCACGCTGATCGAGCGATCGGACGGCGTCCAGGTCACCTACAGCATCACCGACATGCCGCCTAACAGCGATCACGCGTTGCAGGTGCACGAACGCGGCGACTGCATCGCCGTGAACGGGGCCGACGCAAGCCCGGTCTTCGCGCTGCCCGGGGAACGGGCACGCCCGAGCGGGCGGCTCGAGGGCGAGCTTGGCAACATTCACGCGGACGCCAATGGCACGGCCACGGGCTTCATCGTCGCGACGGACGTGTCGCTCGACGGCGTGCGCTCGGTTATCTCCCGCGCGATCATGCTGCATCGCGAAGCCACGGAGTCTTATACGATGAGCCCGCACAACGTAGGTCCGGCGCTTGCCTGCGGCGTCATCCGGCGCTGAGCGCGCCGGCCAGACAGCCGGCTTCGTGCCGCACTTCATTCGCGTAAAATACGCGCTTCGTTTTTATCATTCGTCTTTCGTCTGGCCCAGCCGGGTCATGCGCCGTTTCACCGAAGGCCTGCGGTCGGATCGCGCGATCGCAAGCTGCAACGCTGGGTAGCGTTCCTATGAGCATCAAGTCCGACAAGTGGATTCGGCGCATGGCCGAAGAGCACAAGATGATCGAGCCGTTCGTGCGCGATCAGGTGCGCGTGGCCGAGGACGGCCGCAAGATCGTGAGCTACGGAACGTCGAGCTACGGCTACGACATCCGCGTGGCCGACGAATTCAAGATCTTCACGAACATCAATTCCACCATCGTCGATCCCAAAGCGTTCGACGAGAAGTCGTTCGTGGACTTCAAGGGCGACGTCTGCATCATTCCGCCGAATTCGTTCGCGCTCGCACGCACCGTCGAGTATTTCCGCATTCCGCGCTCGTGCCTGACCGTGTGCCTCGGCAAGTCGACTTACGCGCGCTGCGGAATCATCGTGAACGTGACGCCGTTCGAGCCGGAATGGGAAGGCTACGTCACGCTCGAATTCTCGAATACGACACCTTTGCCTGCGAAGATTTATGCGAACGAGGGCGTGGCCCAGGTTCTGTTCTTCGAAAGCGACGAAATTTGCGAGACGTCCTATGCGGATCGCGGGGGCAAGTACCAGGGGCAGCACGGCGTGACGCTGCCGAAGACCTGAGCCTCGCATCGTCAGACACGCGCACGCAGTTGAAAGACCGCTGATCCGACGCTCGGGCAGCGGTCGTTCCATTTGGAGATTCGCCTCATGAAGTTCCGCTTTCCCGTCGTCATCATCGACGAAGACTTTCGCTCCGAGAACATTTCGGGTTCCGGCATTCGCGCGCTGGCCGAGGCGATCGAGCGCGAAGGCGCCGAAGTGCTCGGCCTGACGAGCTACGGCGATCTCGCCGCGTTCGCGCAGCAATCGAGCCGCGCGTCGTGCTTCATCCTTTCGATCGATGACGACGAGCTGCTGCCTTACGCCGACAACGTCGTCGTCGAAGGCGATACGCCCGAGCTGGCCTCGGCGATCGTCGCGCTGCGCGCGTTCATCGACGCCGTGCGCCGCCGCAACGCCGACATTCCCATTTTCCTGTACGGCGAAACGCGCACGTCGCGGCATCTGCCGAACGACATCCTGCGCGAACTGCACGGCTTCATCCACATGTTCGAGGACACGCCGGAGTTCGTGGCGCGTCACGTCATCCGCGAGGCGAAGGTGTATCTCGATTCGCTCGCGCCGCCGTTCTTCAAGGAACTGGTGCAGTACGCGGAAGAGGGTTCGTACTCATGGCACTGTCCGGGGCACTCGGGCGGCGTCGCGTTCCTGAAGAATCCGCTCGGGCAGATGTTCCATCAGTTCTTCGGCGAGAACATGCTGCGCGCGGACGTGTGCAACGCGGTCGAGGAACTCGGCCAGTTGCTCGATCACACCGGGCCGGTCGCGGCGTCCGAGCGCAACGCGGCGCGCATCTTCAGCGCGGATCATCTGTTCTTCGTGACGAACGGCACGTCGACGTCGAACAAGATCGTGTGGCACGCGACGGTCGCACCGGGCGATATCGTCGTCGTGGACCGCAACTGCCACAAGTCGATCCTCCACGCGATCACGATGACGGGCGCGATCCCCGTGTTCCTCACGCCGACGCGCAATCACTTCGGCATCATCGGTCCGATTTCGCGCAACGAGTTCAAGCCCGAGGTCATTCGCAAGAAGATCGAAGAGAATCCGTTCGCCCGCGAAGTGCTGGCGAAGAATCCGAAGGTGAAGCCGCGCATCCTGACCATCACGCAGAGCACGTATGACGGCGTGATCTACAACGTCGAGATGATCAAGGACCTGCTCGGCGACATGCTCGACACGCTGCATTTCGACGAAGCGTGGCTGCCGCACGCGGAGTTCCATTCGTTCTATCAGGACATGCACGCGATCGGCGCGGGCCGGCCGCGCACCGGCGCGCTGGTGTTCGCGACGCACTCCACGCACAAGCTGCTCGCCGGCATCTCGCAGGCGTCGCAGATTCTCGTGCAGGACAGCGAGAACAGCACGTTCGACCGTCATCGCTTCAACGAGGCGTATCTGATGCATACGTCGACGTCGCCGCAATACGCGATCATCGCGTCGTGCGATGTCGCCGCCGCGATGATGGAAGCGCCCGGCGGCCCGGCGCTCGTGGAGGAATCGATTGCGGAGGCGCTCGATTTCCGCCGCGCGATGCGCAAGGTCGACGCCGAATACGGCGACGACTGGTTCTTCAAGGTCTGGGGCCCGGACGCGCTGGCCGAGGAAGGCATCGGCGATCGCGAGGACTGGATGCTGAAGCCGAACGACCGCTGGCACGGTTTCGGCCCGCTCGCGGAAGGCTTCAACATGCTCGACCCGATCAAGGCGACGATCATCACGCCGGGGCTCGATGTCGACGGCGAGTTCGGCGACACCGGCATTCCGGCCGGCATCGTGACGCGCTACCTGGCGGAGCACGGCATCATCGTGGAGAAGACGGGGCTTTATTCGTTCTTCATCATGTTTACGATCGGCATCACGAAGGGCCGCTGGAACTCGATGGTCACCGAGCTTCAGCAGTTCAAGGACGACTACGACAACAATCAGCCGCTGTGGCGCGTGTTGCCGGAATTCGTCGCGCAGCATCCGTCGTATGAGCGCATCGGCTTGCGCGATCTGTGCCAGCAGATTCACAGCGTCTATCGCGCGAACGACATCGCGCGTTTGACGACCGAGATGTATCTGTCGAGCATGGAGCCGGCGATGAAGCCGTCCGAAGCGTACGCGAAGCTCGTGCACCGCGAGATCGACCGCGTGCCGATCGACGAACTCGAAGGCCGCGTGACGAGCATTCTGCTCACGCCGTATCCGCCGGGCATTCCGCTTCTGATTCCGGGCGAGCGCTTCAATCGCACGATCGTCGATTACCTGCGTTTCGCGCGTGAGTTCAACGAGCGCTTCCCGGGCTTCCATACGGATATTCACGGGCTCGTCGGCGAGATGATCAACGGGCGCATCGAGTATTTCGTCGATTGTGTGCGTGATTGACACCTTCGCTTCATATGCTGCAAATGAAAACGGCCCGCGAGGGCCGTTTTTTTTATCGCTGAAGGGCTGCGATGCGTCAGATCAGGCCTTCGGCCTTCATTGCCGCTTGAACCGCAGCACGTGCGCCCACGCGCGACTGATAGGCGGCCAGCGCTGGCCACTTGTTTACGTCGAGATCGATGTGCGGCGCCCAGCTAAGCACGGTGAAGAGATACGCATCGGCGATGCCGAATTCACTGCCGAGCAGGAACTGCTTGTCGTCGATGTGCTTCGCGACGTAAGCCAGACGGCGCTCGAGATTGGCCATCGCTGCCGCTTTCCAGTCGCTCGACGCGGCCGGATTGAAGAACGGCGAGAAGTTCTTGTGCAGTTCGGTGCCGATGAACGTGAGCCATCCTTGCAGGCGATAGCGCGCCATGGCGTCGGCGAGCGGCGCCAGATGCTTCGCGGGCACCTGATCGGCGATGTACTGCATGATCGCCGGGCCTTCGGTGAGCAATTCGCCGTTATCGAGTTGCAGCGCGGGCACGTAGCCTTTTGCGTTGATCGCCGTGAAATCCGCGCCGCTTGCGGTCAGCTTCGTTTTCAGATCGACTGCTTCGATCTCGTACGGCAGACCGGACTCTTCAAGAACAATGTGCGATGCAAGCGAGCATGCGCCGGCTTTGTAAAACAGTTTCATTCGAATCTCCAAGTGAATCGCGGAGCATTATGAACGATTCGAATGGCAGCGGGCAGTGACGGGCGAGGAATGGTTCATGTCGTCGGGCGAAACGATGGGCTGTGGGAAGCGGTGATGAATCGGTGCGCGTGAGCGTCGCGGAAGCAGGGACGACCTCACCAGACGCCTCGTCAACCCGCCCCGCCTTCGCCGCTAATCAACGATAAACATCCGCGACGGCTCCCGCGCGGCGGGCGGCGCGGAAGCAAACCCCGGATCGGCCGCCATATCGTGCAAGGCGGCTTCGAGCGTCGCGCATATCGCGCTCAGCGCGAGATCGTTCTCCTCCAGCCCGAACGGGTCCTCGATCTGCGCGGCGATCGCTTCCAGCGCCATGAACGCGTAGGCCACCAGCAGCGCGAAGAGCGGCGTCAGCACGCCCGCGCCATCGACGAGGCCGAACGGCAGCAGAAAGCAGAACACGTAGATCGTGCGATGGATCATCACCGAGTAGGAAAACG
Source organism: Caballeronia sp. RCC_10 (assembly GCF_041360715.1). NCBI lineage: Bacteria > Pseudomonadati > Pseudomonadota > Betaproteobacteria > Burkholderiales > Burkholderiaceae > Caballeronia > Caballeronia sp. RCC_10. Next base: position 750,184 of record NZ_JBFUPT010000001.1, on the reverse strand, counting down.
GCAGCGGCGTCGATGCAAGCCGCTCGCATCCGCCGACGACCACCGAGAGCGCATTCAGGTTGTGATCCATCGCGAGCACCGCGTAGCCGTCGAGCGACGCTTCGCGCTTGCGCTCCGCGATCCATTCGCCAAGCCACAGCAGGATCGTCGCGGGCTTGTATTGCGCGGCGTCCACCCGCGCGAGCAATTCGGGCGGCAGGCGCGGCGCGAGATCGGCGGATGCATCGGTGCCGCGCAACTGGTGCCGCAGCGCATGAGCGAAGCCGCCGATCGCGGCGAGAAAGCGCCGTGTCGCTTCCGTATCGCGCGGATGCTGCAACGCCAGCGCCTGCCGCGCGAGCGAACGCGCCGTGATCAGCAGCGATCCCCATAGCTTGCGGCCTTCCCACCAGCGGTCATAGCTCGCGCTGTTGCGAAAGCCGAGAAACACCGCGAGCGCGATCCCGACGAGCGCGAACGGCGGCGTGCCGAGCCCGATCGGATAGTGGCGCATGTGGTCGTGCATGAAGATCGCCGCGACCGACAGCGCGAAGATCAGCCCGAGGCGCGGCAGCAATTGCGGCAGCACGGAGCCGCGCCAGACGAACAGCATGCGGAACCAGTGCAGCTTGGGGCGAATGATCATGATGGAACGCCAGGGACGATCACGCGATTATCCCGAAATGCCGGCAATCGCGTGGCGACAAAAAAGGCCGTCGAATCCGACGGCCCTTCATGCAATGCGTGCGATGCAAGCGCGCGTTCAGAGCGCCGCCCGCGCAGCCTTCGCCGCCGCGCGCACTTGATCCGGTGCGGTCCCGCCCGGATGATTGCGGCTCGCGACCGAGCCTTCGAGCGTCAGATAGTCGAACACGTCTTCGCCGATCAGATGCGCGACGTTCGGCAACTCGATGCGCATCGCGTCGAGCGACAGGTCCGCGAGATCGCAGCCGCGATCGTCACAGATGCGCACCGCGTGCGCGACGGCTTCGTGCGCGTCGCGGAAGGGCAGGCCGCGCTTCACGAGATAGTCCGCGAGATCGGTGGCCGTCGAGAAGCCTTGCAGCGCCGCAGCGCGCATCGCTTGCGGCTTGACCGTGATACCCGCCGCCATCTCCGAAAAGATGCGCAGCGTATCGGCGACGGTATCGACCGTATCGAAGAGCGGTTCCTTATCTTCCTGATTGTCCTTGTTGTACGCCAGCGGCTGGCCCTTCATCAGCGTCAGCAGCGCCATCAGATGCCCGTTCACGCGACCCGTCTTTCCGCGTGCCAGTTCGGGCACGTCGGGATTCTTCTTCTGCGGCATGATCGACGAGCCGGTGCAGAAGCGATCCGCCAGATCGATGAAGCCGACGCGCGGGCTCATCCACAGCACCAGTTCTTCCGAGAAGCGCGACACGTGCGTCATCACGAGCGCGGCCGCCGCCGTGAATTCGATCGCGAAGTCGCGGTCCGACACGGCGTCCAGCGAATTGGCGCAAATGCCGTCGAAGCCGAGCGACGCGGCCACCGCGTGACGGTCGATCGGATAGCTCGTCCCCGCGAGCGCCGCCGCGCCGAGCGGCAGGCGATTCACGCGCTTGCGGCAATCGCGCATGCGTTCGGCATCGCGGGCGAACATCTCGACGTAGGCGAGCAGGTGATGCCCGAACGTCACCGGCTGCGCGACCTGCAAATGCGTGAAGCCGGGCATGATCGTGTCGGCATTTTTCTCGGCCATGTCGATGAGCGCGCCGCGCAGGTCGGTCAGCAGGCCGCCGATGCGGTCGATCTCGCCGCGCAGCCACAGGCGGATGTCCGTCGCGACCTGATCGTTGCGCGAGCGTCCGGTGTGCAGGCGCTTGCCGGCATCGCCGATCAACGCCGTCAGGCGCGCCTCGATGTTCAGGTGCACGTCTTCCAGGTCCAGCTTCCACTCGAACTCGCCGCGCTCGATTTCGCCCTTGATCTGCGCCATGCCGCGCTCGATGGCCGCGAGGTCATCGGCGCTGATGATCTTCTGCGCGGCGAGCATGGATGCGTGCGCGAGCGAGCCTTGAATGTCGACGAGCGCAAGCCGCTTGTCGAAAAACACCGACGACGTATAGCGCTTGACGAGCTCCGACATCGGCTCGGAGAAGCGAGCCGACCAGGCTTCGCCTTTTTTGTGGAGTTGGGACGTCATGGTGATGTTTTCAGCGGTTGGAGCGGCTTTGCGTCAAGCCGGAAGACGAAGATTTTAACATTCGGGACTATTCCGACCCGACCAGAATCACCAGCTTCAGATCCTCGCGATGCGCGGGCTTGAACGTGATCTGATTGAAAACGATGCGCCCGCGCACCGGATGCTGAAACGCGCGCTCGCCGCCTTCGCGCTCGAAGACGTCTTGTGAGGCCCAGTAACGCGCGAAGGCATCGCTGGCGGCTGTCAGCGAATCGATCAGCGCGCGCGTGGGCGGATCGTTCAGGTGACGGATGGAATCGGCGCGAAATTCGGCGGCGAGCCGACGCGCGCGCGTGTCCCAATCGACGATCAATTCCCGTGCGGCCATCGACGTGAACGTGTACGCCAGCAGATTGCGGTCGTGCTCGCCGTCGAGCCAGCCGACGAACAGCTCGGCGGCGGGCGCGTTCCAGCGCAGCGCATTCCACTGGCGGTCGAGCACGTAGGCGGGCGCGCCGATCAGCCCGACCGTCTGCAGCAGCGCGGCCGGCACGTCCTGCGCGGCGGGATCGGGCTCGGCGGGATCGCGCTGGGCGGCGAGTTCGAACAGGTAAGCCCGCTCGGCGCGCGACAGTTGCAGCGCGACCGCGATGCGCGCGAGGGCATCGGCGGAAGCGGACACCGGGCGGCCCTGCTCGATCCACGTGTACCACGTCGGGCTCACGCCGCAGAGCTGCGCGACTTCCTCGCGCCGCAGCCCGGGCGTGCGGCGGCGCGGTCCCGGCGGCAAACCGACGGCGAGCGGCGACAGGCGTTCGCGATGCGTGCGGATGAAATCGCCGAGTGCGCGGGCAGGCGTCTCGGGCAACGGCTCGGAAGAGTTTTTCTCAGCGTTCATTCAGACTTCGACGGGTGGTTCCGATACCAGAATATCTACTCAACTTGTACTGGTACAAGGCGGGCTCTATTGTAGCGGCAGGCACTTCAGCCGACGACAAAACGGAGCCCACGATGAAACACCACGAACAGGTCGCCGACGCCTTTGGCTCGACCGCCGCCGCGTATCTCACGAGCCAGGTTCACGCGACCGGCGCGGACTTGCAGAACCTCGCCGCGACCTTCGCGGCTACCTGCGGCAACGCGACGGTGCTCGACATGGGCTGCGGCGCGGGCCACGCGAGCTTTGCGATCGCCCCGCATGTGCGGGAAGTGGTGGCGTACGACATCGCGCCGCAGATGCTCGCCACGGTCGATGCCGCCGCGAAGGAACGCGGCCTCACGACCATCCGCACGCAGCAGGGCGCCGCCGAGACGCTGCCGTTCGACGACGCATCGTTCAACTGGGCCGTGAGCCGCATGAGCGCGCATCACTGGCGCGACGTGCCGCGCGCGCTCCGGGAAGCGCATCGCGTGCTGAAGCCGGGCGGGCGGCTGAAGTTCATCGATATTGCGGGCATCGACGATCCGCTTTACGACACGCATATCCAGGCGATCGAATTGCTGCGCGACGCGTCGCACATTCGCGACTATCGCGCAAACGAGTGGATCGCGATGCTCGACGCAGCCGGCTTCGACGCGCAGGTGACCGAGCGCTGGCGCATTCCGCTGGAATTCGAAGCGTGGGTAGCGCGGATGCGCACGCCGCCGGAGCGCGTGACCGCGATCCGCTCGATGTGGACGAGCGCGCCCGACGAAGTGCGCCAGTACTTCAGCGTGCAGGACGACTGCTCGTTCGAACTGGACGCGCTGATGATCGAGGCGAAGCGCCGCAACTGACGCGTTCGCCCCGGGATCGTCAGCCAGTATTGCGCAGGCCTGCCGCGATCCCGTTGATCGTCAAATGAATGCCGCGCCGCAGCCGCACGTTCTGGTCTCCCGAGCGATGACGCTTGAGCAGTTCCACTTGCAGGTGATTCAGCGGATCGAGATAGGGGAAGCGGTTCTTGATCGATCGCGCGAGCAGCGGGTTGTCGGCAAGCCGCTCGCTCTTGCCGGTGATTTCGCCGAGCACGCGGCAGGTGCGCTCGTGTTCGGCGACGATCCGCTCGAACACGAGCTTGCGCAGCTTCTTGTCGCTGACGAGCTGCGCATAGCGCGAGGCCACCGCGAGATCGGTTTTCGCGAGCACCATGTCCATGTTCGACAGCAGGTTCTGAAAAAACGGCCACGTCTTGTGCATCTTGCGCAGCGTGGCAAGGCGCTTGGTGCGGTCGGCGTCGGATGCGGCCTGATCCAGATAGGCCGTGACCGCGCTGCCGAAGCCGTACCAGCCCGTCAGCAGCAAGCGGCACTGTCCCCATGAGAAGCCCCACGGAATCGCGCGCAAATCCTCGATCTTGCGATGCTTCGGGTCCTGCAGCTTGCGCGACGCCGGCCGGCTGCCGATGTTCAGCTCCGCGATCTCCGCAATCGGCGTGGACGAGAAGAAGTAATCGGTGAAGCCGGGCGTCTCGTAGACGAGCGCGCGATACGCGGACATCGCCGCATCGGACAGCGTCTGCATCGTCGCTTCGAACTTCGGCAAATCGGCGGGCGCGTTTTCGTGCGGCAGGAGCGTAGCTTCCAGCGTCGCGGCGACGACCGTTTCCAGATTGCGCCGCCCGATTTCCGGATTGCCGAACTTGCTCGCGATGACTTCGCCTTGCTCGGTCAGGCGAATCTGGCCGTCGACGGTGCCGGGCGGCTGCGACAGGATCGCCTGATAGGTCGGGCCGCCGCCGCGTCCGACGGTGCCGCCGCGCCCGTGGAACAGCCTGAGCGTCGTGCGCCGCTGCTTGAACAACGCGACGAGCGCCAGTTCCGCGCGATACAGCTCCCAGTTCGACGTGAGAAAGCCGCCGTCCTTGTTGCTGTCCGAATAGCCCAGCATGACTTCCTGCTCGCCGCCCTGATTCTCGATGAGCGCATCGACGCCCGGCAGCGAGAAGAGATCGCCCATGATGACGGGCGCATTGCGCAAGTCCGCGATCGTCTCGAAGAGCGGAATCACCATGAGGCCATCGCGCGCGGGATCGTCGTCGCTGCCGAGGCAGCCTTGCAGGACGCCGGTTTCCTTCTGCAGCAGCATCACTTCCAGCAGGTCGCTGACGGTTTCCGTATGGGAAATGATGTAGTTGCGCACGGCGCGCGTGCCGAATTTCTCGCGGGTCACGCGCGCCGCTTCGAGCACGCCGAGTTCGCTCGTCGCGAGGTCGGAATAGCGCGCATAAGGCAGACGCAGCGGACGCGGCTGCGCCAGTTCCTTCAACAGCACGCGGCGCTTGTCTTCCTCCGAAAGCGCCGCGTAGTCCTGCTCGACGCCGCCGCGCGACAGCAATTCCGCGACGACGGCTTCGTGGATGTCAGAACTCTGCCGCAGATCGATGCTCGCGAGATGGAAGCCGAACACTTCCGATGCCCGCGCGAGCGGCGACAAGCGCAGCGAGGACAGGGACGCGCCGTGATGCTCCGCGAGCGAATCGATCAGCACGTGCAGATCGCGCGTGAACTCGGCGGCGTCGGCGTAGGGCGTCGCGCGGACCGGCGTCGCGCCGCGTCCGGCGCTGCGCACGGACACCGCGCCCTCGCCGAGCCGCACGCGCGCGCTCGCGGCGAGCCGCGTGTAGATGCCGATCAGCGCCCGGCGGTACGGCTCGTCCGTGCGATGCGGCGAGCGGTCTGGCGACGCATCGGCGAGTGCCTGCAGCGCCGCGCTCGATCCGGACAGCAGCTCCGACACCGACAACTCCGCGCCCAGCTTGTGCACTTCTTCGAGATAGTGTTCGAAGATGACGGTCGCCTGCCGGGTGATCGCGTTTTCGAGCGTCTCGGCGGTGACGTTCGGATTGCCGTCGCGGTCGCCGCCGATCCAGCTTCCCATCTGGAAGAACGGCGGCAGGCGCGCGGGCAGGCCGTGCTCGGCGAGCGCGGCTTCGATATCGGCGTAAAGCGCGGGAATTTCCTGCAGAAAGGTCGCGCGATAGTAGGACAGCGCGTTCTCGATCTCATCGGCAACGGTCAGCCGCGCGTCGCGCAGCATGCGCGTCTGCCACAGCGATGTCACCCGTGCACGCAGCACCGCTTCGTTCCGCGCACGTTCGCGGGCGGTCAGTTCCTGATCGCGCTCGGCGAGCAGCCGGGCGATGTCGTGCTGCGCATCCAGGATGCTCTTGCGCTGCACTTCGGTCGGATGCGCGGTGAGGACGGGAACGATCAGCGCGTCATCGAAGAACTTCTGCAGCAGCTTGCGCGTCGCGCTGACGTTCTTCTGTTCGCGCATCCGCTCGATGGCATAGGCGATTGCGCCGGGCCGCGGCGCGGTGCCCGCGAGCGCGTGAATGCGCCGGCGGCGGTTGTGATGCCGGTCTTCTGCGATATTCGCCAGGTGCGAGAAATAGCTGAACGCGCGCACGACGCTCACCGTCTGCTCCGGCGACAGCGCGCGCAGGCGTTTTTCCAGCGCCTGCGACGCATCGACATCGTCTTCGCGGCGGAATTTCACGGCGGTCTGACGGATGGTCTCGACCATGTCGAACACGGCGTCGCCTTCCTGCTCGCGCAACACTTCACCGAGCAGCCGGCCGAGAAAGCGGATGTCCTCGAAGAGCGGGCGGTCCTTGTCGTCGCGGGCGCGGTTCGTGGGCTTCGCGCGTTCGGCGGATGTCTCTTCGATGACGGCGTCGGCCTTCGGCTTCTTGCGCGGCGTCACGCGGTCCGATTTCTTCGATGGCTTCGCCTCGAACGCGAGCGGCGCGTCAGAGGATGAGTCAGGCAATGCGCCGTTGCTGCTGGCCGGGCGGGCCGATGCGGAAGACGTCACGTTGGATTCCTCTTTGATGCAAGCCAGAGAACATCGGCAGACGCGGCGGCCGGGGCCGGCGTCCTGGGCGTGTCATGCGGATCAGCGAAAGCGGACGTGCTCGAAGCGCGGTGTGGGCGCGCACGTGTCTCCCCGTGCCGCGGCCACGCACGGCGCCGACCTCGCAGGCGCTCGGAAAGGCGCACCAGACAAGGCTCCGGCGTGCCGCCCGCGCCAAATGGACCCTGGCGTGCGTGCTACCATTATTCGTTATTTCATCCCGTCATTCGATCGAGCATCAATGAATTCCGAGACGCATTCAACGACACCGCCCGCCACGCTCATCATCGCGTCGAGGGAAAGCCGGCTCGCCATGTGGCAGGCCGAGCACGTGCGGTGTGCGCTGCACAAATTATATCCATCTTGCGACGTCAAAATTCTCGGAATGACGACGCGCGGCGATCAGATTCTGGATCGCACGCTGTCCAAAGTCGGCGGCAAGGGGCTCTTCGTCAAGGAACTCGAAGCCGCGCTCGCCGAAGGCCGCGCCGATCTGGCCGTCCATTCGCTGAAGGACGTGCCGATGCGATTGCCCGAGGGCTTCACGCTCGGCGCGATTCTCGAACGCGAAGACCCGCGCGATGCCTTCGTGTCGCCGCATTACGCATCGCTGGCGGAACTGCCGGCGGGCAGCGTCGTCGGCACGTCGAGCCTGCGCCGCGAAGCGATGATCCGCGCGCGTTTCCCGCACCTGGAAGTGCGGCCGTTGCGCGGCAATCTCGACACGCGCCTCGGCAAGCTCGATCGCGGCGACTATGCCGCCATCATTCTCGCGGCGGCGGGACTCAAGCGGCTCGGCATGGAAGGGCGCATCCGCGCGTTGCTCGATGCGTCGGAGAGTCTGCCGGCTGCCGGTCAGGGCGCGCTCGGCATCGAGATTCGCGCGGACCGCGCCGATCTGGCCGCGTGGCTCGAGCCGCTGCACGATGAAGCGACCGCGCTCGCCGTCGAAGCGGAACGCGCGGTGTCGCGGGCGCTCGGCGGAAGCTGCGAAGTGCCGCTCGCCGCGTACGCGCATTGGCGTGACGACGCGCTCTATCTGCGCGGCGCGGTATCGCTGCCCGATGGCAAGCGCGTGCTGCGCGCCGAAGAGCACGTGCGCGCGCCCGATCTCGCGGGTGCGCTCGCGCTCGGCCAGCGCGTGTCCGCGGACCTGGAGGCGCAAGGCGCGATGGACATCGTCAACGCGCTCTCAACGATGAGCCGCGCCGATGCGCCCAATGCGGCTCCGGCGCGGGACGACCGAGTGCCGCCGTCGGCGGCGGACCCGTCCTGATGGCGAGCCAGCGCCGCGCCACCGTCGTCATCACGCGGCCGGGCGGGCAGTCGTCGGGGCTCATCGAGCGGCTTCATCGCGCGCAGTTCGATGCGTTCGAATTTCCGCTGATCGACATTGCCCCCGTCGCCGACGACGCCCCGCTGCGCGCCGCCCTCGACGAACTCTACGGCCCCGGGCGTTACGCGCTCGTCGTGTTCGTTTCCCCGAACGCCATCGATCACGCGTTCGGCCGTCTCTTCGCGCCGTGGCCGGCGGACGTGCCGGTGGCCGTAGTCGGGCCGGGCAGCGTCGCGGCGCTCGCGCGGCAAGGCGTGAGCGCGCCGGGGCATCGGGTCATCAGTCCATCGGCGGAGCATGCCGATCCGCGTTTCGATTCCGAGGCGCTCTACGCGGCCATCGAAGCGCATTTCGGCGCGAACGGGCTCGAAGGCAAGCGCGTGCTGATCGTGCGCGGCGACGGCGGGCGCGAGTGGCTCGCCGGCCGCCTCGCGGAAGCGGGCGCGCGCGTCGAGAAAGCGGCGGCGTACCGGCGTCTGTTGCCGGAGCCGTCGATGCAGAAGTGGGAGCGCATCCACACGCTGCTCGCCGGCGAACCGCACGCGTGGCTGCTGACCAGCTCGGAAGGCGTGCGCAATCTCGACGAACTGGCCCGCGAGCATCTCACCGCCGACGAAATCGCCCGGCTGAAGCGTGCGCCGGTGCTCTGCCCGCATCCGCGCATCGCCGAAGCCGCGCGCCAGACGGGTTTTGATAGGATTACGGTGTCCGGCGCCGGCGATGAGCGCATCGTGGAGACGCTGGAAACCCTGTTTCCGCAAGATGCCGCCGCGCAGCCGCGTAGCACCGGAGCATCGATGTCGTCATCGGCGGCTGTATCGACGGACAACACACCGGCCCATTCGCCGGACAACTCACCGGCCCATCAACCGGCTCAATCACGCATGACTGATTCGAACGATTCCAAGAAAGCTTCACCTCAGCCGAACGTGACACCGCCGCTGCCTCCCAACACGCCGTTCACGCCCTACGAGCAGCAGAAGCGGCGGGGCGGCGCGGGCACCGTATTGTTGTGGTTCGTCGTCGCCATCGTGGCGATTGCCGCGGGCGCGGGCGGTTACGCGCTGAACCGCAAGGTCGACCGCAAGGAACAACAACTGACGCAGCGCGTGGCGCAGGCCGATGCGCAAAACGCCGATTTGCGCGCGAAGGCCGAACAGGCCGCGAGCGCAACCGGCGCGCTCAACACGCAGATCATCCAGTTGCAAGGCAAGCTCAACGATGCCGAAGCGCACAGCCAGGCGTTGCAGCAGCAGTATCAGGACCTCGCGAGCAATCGCGACGACTGGACGCTGGCTGAAGTCGAGCAGATTCTGTCGAGCGCGAGCCAGCAGCTGCAACTGACCGGCAACGTGCAGCTCGCGCTGTTCGCGCTCGAGAGCGCCGACACGCGCCTCGCCGCGACGACCGGCCCGCAAGTGGTGTCCATCCGCAAGGCCATCGCGCAGGACATGGACAAGCTGAAAGCCGCGCCGACGACCGATCTCACCGGCCTCGCCATCAAGCTCGATACCGCCATCGAACAGATCGACGGGTTGCCGCTCGCCGGCGAAGCGCCGATCGAGCGTGCGCGCGCACAGGCCGCGACGCCCGCCGATAGCGCGTCGATCGCGGCGGCCACCGGCGAGCCGCGCTGGAAAGTGCTGTGGCGGCAGATCACGACCGGCATCGGGCAGCAACTGGCGAGTCTCGTGTCGGTGCGGCGCATCGACAACGCCGACGCCATGCTCACGTCGCCCGATCAGGGTTACTTCGTGCGCGAGAACGTGAAGCTGCGGCTGTTGTCCGCGCGTCTGTCCTTGCTGTCGCGCAGCGAACCAACGCTCAAGTCCGATCTCGAGGCCGCCGACGCGTCGCTGGGCCGCTACTTCGATCCGTCGTCGAAGAAAGTGCAGGCCGTGCGCGAGCTCGTGAAGCAGGTCGAACAGGCGTCGCTCGCGGTCGCCGTGCCGAACCTGAACGCGAGCCTCGCCGCCGTGCACCAGTTCAAGCGAGGCGGATGATGACGATTCGTGGACTCATCTGGCTCGCGCTGCTGTTCGCGGTCGCGGTGATCGTCGCGACGGTCGGCGGTTTCAACGGCGGACAGGTTCTGTTCGTGGTGCCGCCGTATCGCGTGGACCTGTCGCTGAACCTGTTCGCGGTGGCGCTCGTCGTGCTGTTCATCGTGCTGTATGCGCTGATTCGCGCGGCGCGCGGCGTGTGGAAAATGCCGGAGCGCGTCGCCGCATACCGGGCGCGCAGCCGTCTTGCAAAGGCGAATGCGTCCTTGCGCGACGCTATCGGCCATCTGTACGCGGGCCGCTTCTCGAAGGCGGAGAAAGCCGCCCGCGATGCGCTTTCCGTCGATGCCAACAAGGGCGCGGCGGGTCTCGTCGGGGCGCACGCGGCGCATCGGCTGCATGAATACGCGCGCCGCGACGAATGGCTCACGCACGTCACCGGCGCAGACTGGCAGGATGCCCGCCTCATGGCGACCGCCGACATGCGCGCCGACGGCCGCGACGCGGACGGCGCGCTCGTCGCGTTGACGGAAATGCAGGCGCAGGGCGGCCGGCGCATCCACGCGCAGCAGATCGCGTTGCGCGCCCAGCAGCAGTTGAAGAACTGGGGCGAAGTGCTCAAGCTCGTGCGGATGCTGGAGAAGCGCGAGGCGCTGCATCCGGCGGTCGCGGTGCGGCTGCGTCAGGTTGCGGCGGAGAATTTGTTGCGCGATCGGCGGCACAATCCCGACGCGCTGCTCGAATTCTGGCAGTCGCTGTCGGTGACGGAGCGCCAGTCGCCGCGTCTCGCTGATCTTGCCGCCGAACTGCTGATCGCGCTGGATCGCCGTGCCGAAGCGAAGAAGATCGTCGAAGACGCACTCGCGCATAACTGGGATGCGCGCCTGTTGCGGCGTTATCCGGATTGCATCGTCGGCGGCGACGCGGTCCCGCTGATCCAGCGCGCCGAGGCGTGGCAGAAGGAACGCACCGAGGACGCGGATCTGCTCTTCACGCTCGGCAGGCTCTGCTTGCATCAGCAGTTGTGGGGCAAGGCGCAGGCGTTCCTCGAATCGGCGCTGAAGCTGGCCGACAACGAACCGCTGAAGATTCGGACGCATCGGGCGCTGGCTCGTCTGCACGAGCAACTCGGCGATGCCGACAAGGCCGCCGAGCACTATCGCGCGAGCGCACTGGCGATGAACGTCGTGTAAGACGAATTCGAATCCGAAGTCCTTGAAAGCCGCAGCTGCGTGAAGCGCTGCGGCTTTTTCATTTCTCCGCGTCTGTCCGTTCGTTGCCGCACGGCCCGCGACCGCCGTAGCGTGATCTATTCTCATTCAGCCGCCGGGACAGTCGGCTAAAGGAGACCAAGTGAACAGACCGAACAGGCTTCGAACCGTCGCCGCGCGCGCGCTCGGTGTCTTGCTGTCGTGCGCCGTATCGTCGCCCGCTTTTGCGCAGACAAGCGCGCCGCAATGGACAGGCACATGGTCCGCCGCGCCCGCCGTGACCAGCGATCCCGGCTTCGACAATCAGACGATTCGCCAGATCGTGCACACGAGCATCGGCGGAACGGCGGCGCGTTTGCGGTTCTCCAATCTCTTCGGTACACAGCCGGTGACCATCGGCAATGTGCATCTCGCGCAGCGGGCGAGCGGCGCGCAGACCGTCGCCGCGACCGATCGCGTCGCGACGTTCAACGGGCAGTCTTACGTGACGATTCCAGCGGGCAGCTCCGTGTCGAGCGATACGGTCGCCTTCCCGGTGCCAACGCTTGGCGACATCGCCGTGAGCGTTCACGTGCCGTCGAAGACGCCGCCGAATTCGACCGGACACGTCGCCGGATTGCAGGATGTCTATATCGCGCCCGGCGACGCAAGCGGGGATGCGTCGTTCGCGGGCGGCGTCGCGAATGCGGCGGGCGAGCGATCGTATTACTTCCTGACCAATGTCGATGTGGTCAACGCGGGCGCGACGGGCGCGGTCGTCACGTTCGGCGCATCCATCACGGACGGCCTCTCGTCGGCGCTGAACATGAACGGGCGCTGGCCGAATCGATTGGCCGGGCGGCTCATCGGCGCGGGCATTAACGTGGGCGTGCTGAACCAGGGGATCAGCGGCAACAACTTCTTCTCGGATGGCGCCGCATCGGGCCAGGCGGGCCTCACGCGCTTCGGTCGCGACGTGCTGCAACAGGCCAACGTGAAGTGGGTCATCGTGTCCGACGATGCGGTGAACAACCTAATTGGCGGCGATCCGCCGACCGCCCAGCGGCTCGTTGACGCATTCCGCGAACTGATCGCGCAAGCGCACGCCGCGAACGTGAAGATCATCTGCTCGACGCTCACGCCGTTTCAGGGCGTTTCGCGATGGACGCCCGGCATCGAAAACACGCGGCAAGCGGTGAACGCCTTCTTGCGCGACAAATCCAGCGGATGCGATGGCCTGCTCGACCAGGCGCTCGCACTCGGCGGCGCGGGCATCGGCGCGAGCGCCTTCGCGGCAGCGTTCAATAGCGGCGACAACCTGCATCCGAACGATGCGGGCATGCAAGCCATCGCCGATGCGGCGAATCTCGGCTGGTTCGCCGCCTTGCCCGCCGTGCGCGCCCCGTCGGGCTGCGGCCGGCTTGCGCCGGGCGAAGGGCTATTGGTCGGGCAGACGCTCGCTTCGTGCGACGGACGATTCTCGCTGACGCTAGGCCGCGACGGGTTTCTCGCCATCGTGGTCAACGGCGCGGCGATCTGGTCGTCGAGTGCGGCGGGAGCGCCGGGCGTCGTGATGCGCTTCGCGGAAGACGGCGCGCTGTCGCTCTACAACGCCGGCGGCGCACGCGTGTGGCAGAGCACGAAAACGGATGCAGCCGGCTACGCCTACATGCAGCGCGACGGCAACCTCGTCGTCTATTCGACGGCCGGCAAGCCCGTCTGGGCGACCGGCACGGCGACCGGAGCGGCTCAGTAGGTGGGAACGGACGGATCGACCTGACGCGACCACGCGTCGATGCCGCCGTACAGATTGAAGATGTTCGTGAAGCCGCGCGATTCGAGGAACATGCCGACCTGGGCGCTGCGCGCGCCGTGATGGCAGATGCAGACGATCTGCGCGTCGTCGTCGAGTTCTTCGCTGCGCGCGGGAATGTCGCGCATCGGAATGGACACGATGTTGTCCATCTTCGCCGTCTGAAGCTCCCACGGTTCGCGCACGTCGAGCAGCACGGGAGCGGGGCGGGACGAATCGGCGAGCCACGCGGCGAGTTCGGAAACGGAGAGATTCTGCATGGGAACGTGAGCGGACGATGATGATCCGCAGCGGCGGTGTCCCCGCGCCGCGGACCGGTTGACGTTTAGAACCTGAACGGCGAAGGATGCACCGCGTTCTTCAACGGCGCGACGAGCGTTTCGAACACATCGGACACGCGGAACTGCTTTTCGTCGACACGCGTGATGATTTGCGCCTTCATGACCGGCGCCGTGCCGACGAACGCCGCAATGCGCCCGCCGATGCTGAGTTGTTCCAGAAATTCCTGCGGCATGATCGGCAGACCGCCCGACACGCAGATGACGTCGTACGGTGCGCCTTCGTTCCAGCCGCGCGCGCCGTCGCCTTCGACGACCTGCGCATTCGTCACGCCATTCGCTGCGAGGTTCTGCTTCGCGAATTCAGCCAGTTCCGGCGAGATTTCGACGGTCGTCACGCTGCGGCCGCGATGCGCGAGCAGCGACGCCATGTAGCCCGAGCCCGCGCCGATTTCGAGGACCGTTTCGGTCTTCTTCACCGCCAGTTCCTGCAGGATGCGCGCTTCGATCTTCGGCGCGAGCATGCGTTCGCCGCCCGGCAGCGGAATCTCGAGGTCCGCGAAAGCGATGTTGCGATAGGCGGCGGGAACGAAGTTCTCGCGCTTGACGATCGACAGCAGGTTCAATACGTCCTGGTCCAGCACATCCCACGGACGAATCTGTTGCTCGATCATGTTGAAACGCGCTTGCTCGATGTTCATTTTCTGTGTGCGTGTTGACGACCGGGAACATGCGCCCCGATGCGCGGCGGGAAGCGGCGGAGCGGGGCGGATTGACTTCGCGATTGTAGCAAATCGATGCCTTTGGCCGCCCGCGCCGCGCGGGTCTAATGCGGCAGCCGGATATCGAACTTGAACGTGATGAGCCGCGCGACGAGGATGAACGCCGTCGACATCAGCACGTTATAGATCGGTTCGACGGCGAATTGCTCCAGCCCGATGTAGATCCAGCAGCCCGCGAACGCGCATACCGCGTAGGGGCGGGAATCGCGCAGGATCAGCGGGATCTCGTTGCACAGCACGTCGCGCATGATGCCGCCGAACACGCCGGTCGTGACGCCCATCATCGTCGCGGTGAAGACGGGCATCTGCGCATCGAGGGCGATGGAGGTGCCCGACACGCTGAAGAGGCCGAGCCCGATGGCGTCGGTGACAAGGAGCGCGCGCTGGTCGAAGAGACGCGTCGTGACGCGCAGGAAATACGGCGCGAAGATGGCCATCGCGAAGATCGCGACCACGTATTCCTGATGTTCGACCCAGTAGAAGGGGCGGCGGGACAGCAGCACGTCGCGCACGGTGCCGCCGCCGAACGCGGTGGCGAGCGCGACGAGAAAGGCGCCGACCGCGTCGAGCCGGCGCTTCCTCGCTTCGATGAGGCCGGAGAGCGCATACGCGAAAATCGCGAACGCCTCCATGATGGAAATGGCGAGGGTGAGCCTGGGATGCACGTGCGTTCCGTTCAGCGGGTCTTGTCTTGTGGATGGTTGTGATGCCGCGGCGTGCCGCCCGGTTGCAGCAGCACGAGCACGGCCCCCGCGCCGCCGTCGTGCGGACGCGCCTGACAGAAGGCAATCACTTCGGCCTTCTGCACGAGCCACGCGCGCACCTTGCCCTTCAGCACGGGATGCTTGCCGATCGAGCCGAGCCCTTTGCCATGAATTACGCGCAGGCAGCGCAGCCCGCGTTTCACCGATTCGCGGATGAACTCCGCAAGCGCCTCGCGGGCTTCCTCGCGCCGCATGCCGTGCAGGTCGAGTTGCGCCTGCACGATCCACGCGCCGCGCCGCAGTTTCTTCACGACTTCCTGACTGACGCCCGGCCGGTGATAGGAGAGCGTTTCGTCGATGTCGAGCAGACTTTCGGGATCGTATTCGTCGGAGAGCGCTTCCTGCAGCACCGCTTCTTCGTCGCGCAGGCTTTGCAGCGGCAACGGCGAGGGCGGCACGCGCGGCACGGTCGTGCGCGGCGGTGTCTTCAGCGGCTCGACTTCACCGATCGCGCGGCGAAAATCGTCGGCATCGGCGACTGCCTCGCGCTCGGCCCGCGCTGCCGCGATACGTCGGGCCTGGCGCTGGTCTGCGTCGGCTTTGAGCGCGGTCTTCAGCGACGCGAGACCGGCAAGACCTTCGCGCTTCACCGCCGCCGACACCTCGCGCGGATCGGCCGGCTTCTGCGCGGGCGCGACGGGGCGCGGCGCTTCCCGGCGGCGGGCTTTCGGTTCGTTCGGGTGCGGATGATTTTTGGGCATCGTTCGGCCAGAAGAGTCGGCTGCGGGTCAAAAGCAAGCGGCTGAGGACGGCATCGACGCGGCGCGCCGATTGTGCCACGGGCGCGGCCGCCGTCGCATGCGCGAAGCCGAAACGCGCGCGGCCATCCCGGGAAACAAAAAACGGGCCGTGGCCCGTTTTGTCGTCGAAACGCCGGTGTGGTCGGCGTCGCGAAGCGTCGAATGCAGCGCGCCGAATCCCATTTTAGCGGCCCGGCGCGCTGTATCGCTTGCCGTTCAACGATCCTTTTCGTGGCTCATCGAGTGCGGCGTGGGCGTTTCGTCGATGGCTTCGAGGTAACGCTGCGCATCGAGCGCGGCCATACAGCCGGTGCCGGCGCTCGTGATCGCCTGACGGTAGATGTGATCCTGCACGTCGCCCGCCGCGAACACGCCGGGGATGCTCGTCGCGGTCGCGTTGCCCGCGGTGCCGCCCTTCGTGATGATGTAGCCGTTCTTCATCTCGACCTGGCCGGTGAAGAGGTCGGTGTTCGGCTTGTGGCCGATCGCGACGAACACGCCTTGCAGCGCGATGTCGGTGGTTTCGCCGGTGCCCGTATGCTTCACGCGCAGGCCGGTGACGCCGGATTCATCGCCCAGCACTTCGTCCAGCACGTGATTCCACTTGATGTCGACCACGCCTTCCTGTTCCTTTGCGAGCAGGCGGTCGATGAGAATCGGCTCGGCGCGGAACTTGTCGCGGCGGTGAATCACCGTCACCTTCTTCGCGATGCCCGACAGATACAGCGCTTCTTCGACCGCCGTATTGCCGCCGCCGATTACCGCGACTTCGCCGTTGCGGTAGAAGAAGCCGTCGCACGTGGCGCACGCGGACACACCCTTGCCCATGAACGCCTGTTCCGACGCCTCACCGAGATATTGCGCCGATGCGCCCGTCGAGATGATCAGCGAATCGCAGGTGTACTCGCCCGAATCGCCGATCAGACGGAACGGCCGCTCGTTGAGCTTCGCGGTATGGATGTGGTCGAACACGATCTCGGTGTTGAAGCGGCGCGCGTGTTCCTCCATGCGCTGCATGAGTTCCGGACCTTGCACGCCCGAGGGATCGCCCGGCCAGTTTTCGACGTCGGTCGTGGTCATCAGCTGGCCGCCTTGCGCGAGGCCGGTGACGAGCAGCGGCGACAGGTTCGCGCGCGCCGCATAGACGGCGGCGGAGTAGCCGGCGGGGCCGGAACCGAGAATCAGCACTTTGGCGTGCTTGGGCGCGCTTTGGGATGAAGACATGGCGATGGTCCGTTATTGATGGTCTGCCGGAAGCCGAAGGGATGACGCCAGCGCAGCAAGTTCGACTTCCCGCGCGCGTCGCATTCCGATGACCCGTAGTTGGATGCAAGTCCCCGATTATAAAGGTCCGTGCGAAAGCGTTCCGAGTGAACCTTTCAATCGCATTGATAGGCTTCAGTCGCAGATTCGACGCAGAAACCCCACGCAAGCGGCATGTGAGGAGTGTTACAGGATGCAAGAACGCGGCCGTTTTTGCGCCTTTCCCCGCAATGCAGCGTTTACAATAGGCCACCGTTCGTACGGCCCCATGCGCCATCGGCGCTCATCCACCCAGGGCCGCAAAAAGCGACACCGAATCAATGGCAAAAGCATCCTATTCCGCGAGCCCGCAGGCGTTGCCGCACCGCATGTCGCGGCTCTTCACCGAGATTCGCTGGATTCTCCAGGTCGCGCTCGGACTCTTCCTCGTGATGGCGCTGATTTCCTACAGCCGCAAGGACCCGAGCTGGACCCACGCGGTGAGCGTCGATCGCATCTCGAACTGGGCCGGCCGCGTCGGCGCATACACGTCGGATATTCTGCTCCTCGTGTTCGGGCTGTCGTCGTACTGGCTCGTCGTGCTGCTCGGGCGGCGCATCATCGCGAATTACCGGCGCATCAGCGAGCCGGCGGCGCAGTCATCGAAGAACGATGAAGACGCGCCGCGCGACCGCACCTGGCTTGCCGAAGCGTTCGCGTTCGTGCTCGTGCTGCTCGCCAGCGACGGCATCGAGGCTCTGCGCATGTGGTCGCTGAAGGTGCCGCTGCCGCGCGCGCCGGGCGGCGTGGTCGGCGACCTGATCGCGCGTCATGTGTCGCATGCACTCGGCTTCACCGGCGCCACGCTCTTTCTGCTGATCGCGCTCGCGATCGGGCTGTCGCTCTATTTCCGCTTTTCGTGGCTTTCCGTGTGCGAGAAGGTCGGCGAGGGCATTCTGAACGCGATCACCGGCGCGCAGCTGCGGCGCGAAGCCGGCCGCGACCGCAAGCTCGGCGAGGAGGCCGCGTCGAAGCGCGAAGGCAAGGTCGTGCGTTCGCGCGTGAAGCAGGAGGACCACGAGCCGGTCGTGATCGTGCCGCCGGTCGCGACGCCTGCGCGCTCTGAGCGCGTCGAGAAGGAAAAGCAGGTTCCGCTGTTCGCCAACCTGCCGGGCGATTCCACGTTGCCGGCCATTTCGCTGCTCGATCCGCCGCCGAAGGTGCAGGAAACCATCGCCGCCGATACGCTCGAATACACGTCGCGCCTGATCGAAAAGAAGCTGAAGGACTTCGGCGTCGAGGTGAGCGTGGTCGCGGCGTATCCGGGGCCGGTCGTCACGCGCTATGAGATCGAGCCGGCGACGGGCGTGAAGGGCAGCCAGATCGTCGGTCTGGCGAAGGATCTGGCGCGGTCGCTGTCGCTCGTGTCGATTCGCGTCGTCGAGACGATTCCGGGCAAAAACTTCATGGCGCTCGAATTGCCGAACCAGCGCCGGCAGACCGTCAAGCTCTCCGAGATTCTCGGCTCCGAGGTGTACGCGAACGGCGCTTCGCCGCTCACGATGGGTCTCGGCAAGGACATCGGCGGCAATCCGGTCTGCGCCGACCTCGCGAAGATGCCGCACCTGCTGGTCGCGGGCACAACGGGCTCGGGCAAGTCGGTCGGCATCAACGCGATGATCCTCTCGCTGCTCTACAAGGCGAGCGCGGATCAGGTGCGGCTCATCCTGATCGATCCGAAGATGCTCGAAATGAGCGTCTATGAAGGCATTCCGCATCTGCTGTGTCCGGTCGTCACCGACATGCGGCAGGCGGGTCACGCGCTGAACTGGGCCGTCGCCGAGATGGAGCGCCGCTACAAGCTGATGAGCAAGATGGGCGTGCGCAATCTCGCGAGCTTCAATACGAAGATCGACGAAGCGAAGAAGCGCGACGAGAAGATTCCGAACCCGTTCAGCCTGACGCCCGACGCCCCGGAGCCGCTGACGCGCCTGCCGCACATCGTCGTGGTGATCGACGAACTCGCCGATCTGATGATGGTCGTCGGCAAGAAGGTCGAAGAGCTGATCGCGCGGATTGCGCAGAAGGCGCGGGCGGCGGGCATCCATCTGATTCTGGCGACGCAGCGGCCATCGGTCGATGTCATCACGGGCCTCATCAAGGCGAACGTGCCGACGCGCATGGCGTTTCAGGTGTCGTCGAAGATCGATTCACGCACGATTCTCGATCAGCAGGGCGCGGAGTCGCTGCTCGGCATGGGCGACATGCTCTATCTGCCGCCGGGCTCGGGGCTGCCGGTGCGCGTGCACGGCGCGTTCGTCTCGGATGAGGAAGTGCATCGCGTCGTCGACAAGCTGAAGGAACAGGGCGAGCCGAACTATATCGAAGGCATCCTGGAAGGCGGGCTCGCGGGCGATGGCGACGAAGGCGCGGCCGGCGCGGGAGCGGGCTCGGCCGACGGCGAGGCCGACCCGCTGTATGACCAGGCCGTCGAAGTCGTCATCAAGAACAAGCGCGCTTCCATTTCGCTCGTGCAGCGGCATTTGCGCATCGGCTATAACCGGGCGGCGCGGCTTCTGGAACAGATGGAAAACTCGGGCCTCATTTCGGCGATGTCGTCGAACGGCAACCGGGAGATTCTTACGCCGGCGCGCGAAGCGGAATGAGCGTCGCGCACGGCGGGCAACATTTGGAGAACGAGACTATGAAGCAGCGAACGGGGAAGATTTTTGGCGCGATGCTGTTGTCGGCGTCGATGCTTTTCGCAACGCAGGCATTCGCGAGCGGCACGGAGCAGTTGAAGCAGTTCGTGTCGCAGGTTCACGCTGCGCGCGGCGAATTCACGCAGCAGGAGGTGAGGGCGCCTGGCCGAGCGAACAACGGCGCGTCGGCCACGCCCACGGCATCGAAAGGTGCGAACTCCAGCGGCACGTTCATGTTTGCGCGTCCGGGCAAGTTCATCTGGTCGTATGAGAAGCCGTATTCGCAAGTCCTGCAGGCGGACGGCGACAAGCTCTATGTCTACGACAAGGACCTGAATCAGGTGACCGTGCGCAGCCTCGGCGGCGCGCTCGGCGCAAGCCCGGCCGCGATCCTCTTCGGCAGCAACGATCTCGACAAGAACTTCACGCTGCGCGATGCCGGCGTGAAGGGCGGCATCGACTGGCTGGAACTGACGCCGAAGGCGAAGGACACGCAGTTCGAGACGGTCGGCATCGGCTTCAAGGACGGCAATCTGCAGGCCATGGAACTGCACGACGTATTCGGCAACGTCACGCTGCTGACGTTCCTGAACATCCAGAAGAACCCGCCGATCAAGGGCGATACCTTCAAGTTCAACGTGCCGAAGGGCGCGGATGTGATCAACGGGTGATGAGCCGCGAGAGGCCGCGCGTCGTGACTTCCCGTTGACTCGACTCTGACGCCGTGTCCGCCTGATCTCGCTACCGGCATTCATCGCCGGAAGCCGAATGCATCTGGCTCGCGACGATGCCTTGTCCTTTTTTGAGGGCACGCCGCCGCACAAGCTCGATGCACCTTCCCCCCGCGGCTCCTGAAAGCCGCGCGTCGCTTGCGGCGGCGATGCTCAGTGATAGTTCGTGACGAGCGTCACGGCCCTCGTGGACAACTGCTTTTCCTGCATTGACAGCACGCCGCCCGACGGCCTCACGTGAAATGCGCCTGCGCCGTCTGCCTTTATCGGATGTCCGCTGCCGTCCGTGAAGGTCGCGCCTAGCGCATTCGGTGCGGCCCGGTGGCTATCGATAACCAGCGAAACATCGGCGCTGGGGGAACTGTTCGGCGCGGGCGTGAATATCACCGAGGCCGTCGCTCCGCTTGCGCTTCGCCGCGTGGAGAATCCGTTGTCTTCCGCCGATGTCGTGCGCATCGAAAGTCCGAACGGCGGCGACACCAGCGCCCCTCTGAAGGTAATGGTCCCTCCCTGTATGGTCACTGCGCTCGCGGAAATGGCGAAGCAGGCGGCCGCCCCTGCGATTGCCAAACGTCCAGCCTTCCTTGCATGCAGCGTCGATCTGCCCATCGCGTTCCCCCGGTTCGTTGTCTTGGTCGCCCGGTTCGCGAGATGCTTCTTATCTCGCGAACCGGCACGTCAGACAATAATAAGAACAGTCCGAACAAGATGCCAAGGACATTCGTGCGCGCATCTCAAAATAGACAGGATTCCTGTCTACTTGGCAGCGATACACCGATTTTGGATGCCTGTAGGCTGCAATAAACGTTTCACCTACGATGCGCTGCGCTCATATCGTCGACGAACGCATCGAGAATCTCGCGTCGTTCCCCGCGGTCCCGCCGTGCTCGCGTGACCATCTGAAAGGCGACGCGATAGCGCATCGTCTCTTTGTTCAGCGGGGCGAGCAGGCCATCCTCGACATATGAGGCGGCGAAATGCTCCGGCAGATAACCGAGATGCCGCCCGGACAGTACGAGCATCGCGACCGATTCCATGTTGTCCGCGACGGCGCTGATCGAGCGGGGCATCAGCGCCCCCGCTTCGGGCAACGGATAGCTGCGCCACGCCCAGTCATGCTCGGCGGCTTCGTCGAGCGTCACGCCGCCCGCCCGCGCGAACAGCGGATGCAACCGCGCGCAATACGCAAGCTGGTCCTCCGCGGAAATCTCCGTGTACTCGAGCGACGGCACGCGATGCCAGAAATACCCGATCGCCATCTGAATGCGCCCGGCGAGCAGCATTTCCTCCAGTTCGTTCGGCGACCGGACCAGCACAGAGAAGCGCACTGATTCGTCGCGCTCGCGAAAGCGCGCGATCGCCTCGCTGATGCGCGCGTTCGCGCTGACCGGCGTCGTGCCGATCATGCCGAGCGTGAGCGTGCCGACGAGCGTCCTGCCGACGTTGCGCGCGGTCGAATCGAACGTATCGACGGCGACGAGCAGCGTGCGGCAGGCATCGACGAACTGCTCGCCGCGCGACGTCAACGCGAAACCGCCGCGTCCGCGTTCGCAAAGCCGGTAGCCGAGCCGCGTTTCGAGCGTCGCGAGCTGGGTGCTGATGGTGGACTGCCCGACGTTCAGCGTCGCCTGCGCGGATGAAACGCCGCCTGCATCGACGATGGCGAGAAAGACGCGGATCAGCCGCAAATCCAGATCGGAAAGGTGAGTGAACATGCGGACCGCCGATAGATCGATATTTATCGATGTGAAGTGGATGGCAGTTGTATTTTAACTTGGCGGGAAAGACGGTACTAATGAGGTTTGTCAACCTTTTAGGCGACATTTACTGCCATGAATACATCTTCGCTCTTCGCTCCCGCCGAACACTTCGATTCGCATTTTCAGGATCATCGCGCCGAGCGGCCGCAGCCGCTGTCGGGCAACCAGATGCCGCGCTGCGGCGGGATCACGACGATGATGCGCCTGCCCCACGTGCCCTCCGCCGCCGGACTCGACGTGTGTTTCGTCGGCGTGCCGTTCGATCTCGGCACGTCGAACCGCACCGGCGCGCGCTTCGGGCCGCGTCAGGTGCGCAGCGAATCGGTGCTGCTGCGCCCCTACAACATGGCGACGCGCGCCGCGCCGTTCGATTCGCTGCGTGTCGCGGACATCGGCGACGTCGCGATCAATCCGTACAACCTGCTCGATTCCATCGACCGGATCGAGCGGGCGTATCGCGAGATTCTCGAACACGATTGCAAGCCGATCACGCTCGGCGGCGATCACACCATCGCGTTGCCGATCCTACGCGCGATTCACGCGAAGCACGGCAAGGTCGGCCTGATTCACGTCGACGCCCACGCGGACGTCAACGACACGATGTTCGGCGAGAAGATCGCGCACGGCACGCCGTTTCGCCGCGCGGTGGAAGAGGGTCTGCTCGATTGCGAGCGGGTCGTGCAGATCGGATTGCGCGGAACCGGTTACGAAGCGGGCGATTTCGACTGGTGCCGCGAGCAGGGTTTTCGCGTCGTACAGACGGAGGAATGCTGGAACAAGTCGCTCGCGCCGCTGATGGAGGAAGTGCGCGCGCAGATGGGCGACGGGCCGGTGTACATCACCTTCGATATCGACGGCATCGATCCGGCCTTCGCGCCCGGAACCGGCACGCCGGAGATCGCCGGGCTGACGGTGCCGCAGGCGTTGGAGATCGTGCGCGGCGCGTGGGGGCTGAACATCGTCGGCGCGGACCTGGTGGAGGTCGCGCCGCCGTACGATCCGTTCGGCACGACGGCGCTGCTCGGTGCGAATCTCGCCTTCGAGTTGTTGTGCGTGCTGCCGGGTGTGCAAAGGCGCGTTTGACGAAACCGCTCGCGCGGCGCTACCGATGCATCACGCGCCGAAGCGGGCGCGCTCGGTCTCGCGGGCACGCCGGCCGCGTCGTTCGGCCGAAGCCAGCATTCCGCGCCGATGCCCGGATTGAACTGCTCGAAATGCTTGTCGGGATGGAAGTGATGCGAGCCGATCATCCGCCGCTACGCGGGTGCGCCCGGGAGGCGCATTCTAGAGCCATGCTTACGCGACATCCCGCGTCACTATGCGGGCATCTTTAACGTAGCATCGCGCGCAGCGCCCACGCGGCGCGGCGTGCTCACGAAGCCAACGCGTGCTCACGAAGCCAATGCCGCCCGCCGCGTCGAAACCAGCAGCAGATAGCACGCAGCGCCCAGCGCGAGCGCCGGCAGCGTCGCGCCGAGATTCGGCAGCCATTGATTGATCGCGTGATACGCGGCGATGCCGATCGCCCATGCGACGAACGCGCTCACGTGCCAGCCGCCGGAGTAGCCATAGCGCCCGTCGAGCCGGCCGAGCGCGGCGGCATCGACCCGGCGCTTTCTCACCACGAAGTGATCCGCCAGCACCACCCCGAACAGCGGCGCGAACACCGAGCCGATCAGCAGCAGGAAGTTTTGATACTTGCCCATCGCGACGAAGAGCGCGACCAGCGTGCACAACGCCCCGTAGCCAGCCGACAGCATCGGCACGCTCGCGCGCACCCAGAACGTGCCCGTCGACACGGCGGCCGAGTGGATGTCGGCGAAGGCGTTGTCGATCTCATCGATCAGGATCAGCAGCAGCGCGATGCCACCGCCCGCCTGCGCCAGCGCGACGGTCAGGAGCGCATCGCCGCCGCCCGCCGCGAGGCCATAGACCGCGCCGAGCGCATAGAACCACAGGTTCGCGATGCCATAGCCGAGCAGCGTGCCGCGAAACGTGCCGCGTGCGCTGCGCCCGAAGCGCGTGTAGTCCGCAATGAGCGGCAGCCACGAAAGCGGCATCGCGACGACCAGATCGATGCCCGCGCCGAACGCCATCTCGCCGGTGCCGGGACGCGCCATCAGCGAGGTGAGATCATGCTTCGAAAGCAGGTTCCAGGTCAGCCACCCCGCGCCGCCGAGCAGCAGCCAGATGCCCCACGTGCGCAGAAAGCGCCGCACGAAGGAGAGCGGGCCGCTTATCGCGAGCAGCGTCGCAAGCGCGCCGAACACGAGCGTCCAGACGAGCGGCATCGAGAGATGGAAGGATCGCCGGGCGAGCGCGTCGGCGGAATCGCGCATCACGATGATTTCGAACGAGCCCCAGCCGACCAGTTGCACCGCGTTCAGCACGGCGGGCGCCGACGCGCCGCGCACGCCGAGCGTCGGGCGCAGCGACGACATCGCCGCGAGCCCCGTGTCGGTGCCGATGACGCCGGCGAGCGCGAGCAGCACGACGCCGATCACCGTGCCGATGACGATCGCGACCAGCGCGTGCGGCAGCGACAAGCCCGGCACGAGCAGCGCGCCCGCCTGTGCGACCAAGAGACCGATGCCGAGCGAGAACCAGAGCGCGAAGGCGTCGCTCGTGCCGAAAGCGCGCCGCTCGGCGGGCACCGGCGTGAGCGGCGCGTAGGTGGACGTGTTGTCTTGCTGCATCGGATTGGATCCCCAGATAGTGTCGGTTCGGAGTGACGGCCGCCGCGTTCTCGACCGGCGCGATCATGTGCAGCGTCCGGCTGTCATAATTCCCGGAATCGTTGCCCATTTTGCGCCACGGCTGGCCGCGCGGAAACCTGGCCGAATGGCTAATGCCCCGCGCTCCGTGAGAAGCGCAAGATTATCGCCGCGTTTTTGCTGCGTGCGATCAGCGCACCAACCTGCATCCACTGCGTCCACCGCCCATGTTCGAAGAAAACCGTGGCAACGTTCCGCTCGCGGAGCGCCTGCGTCCCCGCACCATCGACGATGTGATCGGCCAGAAGCATCTGCTCGGGCCAAACAAGCCGCTGCGCGTCGCGTTCGAATCGGGCGAGGCGCATTCGATGATCCTATGGGGCCCGCCCGGCGTCGGCAAGACGACGCTTGCGCGCCTCATGGCGGCTGCGTTCAACGCCGAGTTCATCTCGCTTTCGGCGGTGCTGTCGGGCGTGAAGGATATCCGCGAGGCCGTCGAGACCGCGCAGATTCATCGCGCGAACGGGCGGCAGACGCTCGTGTTCGTCGACGAAGTGCATCGCTTCAACAAGAGCCAGCAGGATGCGTTCTTGCCGCATGTCGAATCGGGCCTGTTCGTGTTCGTCGGCGCGACGACCGAGAATCCTTCGTTCGAGGTGAACAGTGCGTTGTTGTCGCGTGCGGCCGTGTACGTGCTCAAGAGCCTCGACGCCGACGAGCTGACGCAACTGCTCGAACGCGCGACCGCCGAACTCGGCGGCTTGACCTTCACGGACGAGGCGCGCGACGCGCTCATCGGCTCCGCGGACGGCGACGGGCGCAAGCTGCTCAACAACCTCGAGATCGTCGCGCGGGCGGCGGCGCAGCAGAAGACGACGGACGTGGACGGCGCCTTGCTCGGCAGCGCGCTCGCGGAGAATCTGCGGCGTTTCGACAAGGGCGGCGACGCGTTCTACGACCAGATCAGCGCGCTGCATAAGTCGGTGCGCGGCAGCAATCCGGATGCGGCGCTGTACTGGTTCTGCCGCATGCTCGACGGCGGCGCGGACGCGCGATATCTGGCGCGGCGCATCGTGCGCATGGCGTGGGAGGACATCGGGCTTGCCGATCCGCGCGGCGCGCGCATCGCGCTCGATGCCGCCGAAACGTACGAGCGCCTCGGCACGCCCGAGGGCGAACTGGCGCTCGCGCAGGCGCTCATCTATCTCGCGGTCGCGCCGAAATCGAATGCCGGCTACAACGCCTACAACGAGGCGCGGCGGTTCGTCGGCAAGGACCAGTCGCGCGGCGTGCCCGTGCATCTGCGCAACGCGCCGACGAAGCTGATGAAAGAACTGGGCTACGGCCACGAGTACCGCTACGCGCACGACGAGCCCGACGCCTACGCGGCCGGCGAAACGTATCTGCCGGACGGCATGCGCGAGCCGCACTGGTATCAGCCGACGCCGCGCGGACTGGAGGGCAAGATCGGCGAAAAACTTTCACGCCTCGCCGATCTCGACGATGCATGGCGGCGCGAGCATCGGGAAGAAAAGAAGCGCTGATGCGCCGGGTGTTTCGCTCCGGGGCGCCGCGTTTTTCGCGAAGCGGGCGGGCCGCCCCCGGTGATTCGCGCTGACGGTGGACTAGACTTCAGCGGTGATTTCATCAGGCGGCGCTGACTGCGCATAGGCGGTTCGCGCACAGGCCCGGTACCGTTTCCGCGCGAACGTGCGTCAGTCAGTCCCGGCCTGTCCGTACGCTAGAATCGGCGTTTCCGAATACTTAACAAAAGCAGCCCGTCATGCTCGACATTCAACTCCTCCGCAAAGACCTGGACGGCGTCGCGAAGCGCCTCGCCGATCGGGGTTACACACTCGACGTCGCCGCCTTCGCCGCGCTCGAAGCCGAGCGCCGCGAGATTCAGACTCGCACCGAAGAACTTCAGGCGCGCCGCAACAGCCTGTCCAAGCAGATCGGAGCGATGAAAAGCCGCGGCGAGGACACGTCCGCTGTCATGGCGGAAGTAAGCGGCATCGGCGACACGATGAAGGCATCGGCGGCGCAGCTGGATGACGTGCAGAAGCGTCTGTCGGATCTGATGCTGACGGTGCCGAATCTGCCGCACGAAAGCGTGCCGGTCGGCAACGACGAGACGCAGAACGTCGAAGTGCGGCGCTGGGGCGCACCGCGCGCCTTCGATTTCGAAGTGAAGGATCACGTCGATGTCGGCGCGCCGCTCGGCCTCGATTTCGAAACCGGCGCGAAGCTCTCGGGCGCGCGCTTCACGCTGCTGCGCGGGCCGATTGCGCGGCTGCATCGCGCGCTTGCGCAGTTCATGATCGACACGCATACCGAGCAGCACGGTTATACGGAGGCTTATACGCCGTACATCGTCAATCCGGAGATTCTGTACGGCACCGGCCAGTTGCCGAAGTTCGCCGACGACATGTTCCGCGTGGAAAAGGGCGGCGACGACAACACGGTCACGCAGTATCTGATTTCGACGTCGGAGATTTCGCTGACCAATACCGTGCGCGAGAGCATCCTCGAAGCGAGCGCGCTGCCTGTGAAGCTGACCGCGCACTCGCCGTGCTTCCGTTCGGAGGCGGGCTCGTATGGACGCGACACGCGCGGACTGATCCGCCAGCATCAGTTCGACAAGGTCGAGATGGTGCAGGTCGTCGCGCCCGAACATTCGTACGCGGCGCTCGACGAGATGGTCGGCCAGGCGGAAGCCATTCTGCAAAAGCTCGAACTGCCTTACCGCGTCATCACGCTGTGCACGGGCGACATGGGATTCTCTGCGGCGAAGACCTTCGATCTGGAGGTCTGGTTGCCGGCCCAAAACACCTATCGCGAGATTTCGAGCTGTTCGAACACCGAGGCGTTTCAGGCGCGCCGCATGCAGGCGCGCTTTCGCAACGCGCAGGGCAAGCCGGAGTTCGTGCACACGCTCAACGGCTCGGGACTGGCGGTCGGGCGCACGCTCGTTGCGGTACTGGAAAACTTCCAGAACGCGGACGGATCGGTGACGATTCCAGCGGCGCTGCGTCCGTATATGCGCGGTGCGGAACGGATCGAAGCCCGTGCCTCAGCCTGATGTTTATTTGCAAAAAGGTGCTTGAAAACTTCAGCGGCTTCGATATACTTTCATTCTTCGTTGAGCAGCGACCCGTTTAGCGAAGGCCGGCAGCAGTAAGCTGGTAGACGGAAAGGTGGCAGAGTGGTCGAATGTACCTGACTCGAAATCAGGCGTACGGTTTTCCCGTACCGTGGGTTCGAATCCCACCCTTTCCGCCAAAATTCTTGAGCCCCGCAAGTCGACAAGACTTGCGGGGTTTTTCATTTCCGGCGCTGTTTCAGAGAGCTCGCGGACCGTATGGCCCGCGCCCCGGCAGGCAGACTCAGACCACGCACCGCGCCACATCGAAGCGCATCTGCGGCTCCGGCACGCCGCCATCATCGCTCGCCGACTGCTGCACCTTCACGATCGATCCGTACCCCGAAGGGGTCAGCGTCACGAGCCACGCATTCGATCCGACGATAAGCTCCGTCGAACCCTGATCGCGGATCACTTGCGTCGACGGCAGCCTGCGCTGCAGGCAGTCCGATATGTCCGACGCTGCACGCGCCGACGAGACATAGATCATGGGCTTCGCTGCCCGCAGTTCCGGGCCACTGGTCGAGCCGCACGCGGCAAGCGCCCCGGCAGCCGATACGAAAGCGGTAACGAGAAAAAGGCGATGCAAGGTCATAACGCTCCGTGAGAAAACGCGAAGTCGGCGCACGGACGCGACACACACCGAAAACAGCACAAAAGGCCGTGGTCCAGAGCGGCGGCCGCCCGTTGCCGAAAGCGGCAATGCTATCATCGGGCCCATTGTCCTCGTGCGGGGCGCACCTCCGGCATTCGCCAGAGGCGGTTCCGGGCCCGCATGCAGGCGGCACGAAACCATCCGCATTGCTCAATGGCCATCACCCTCAAGACTCCCGCCGACATCGAGAAGCTGCGCATCTCAGGCCGCCTGGCCGCCGAAGTTCTCGCGATGATCGCCGAACACGTGCGCCCCGGCGTCACCACCGACGAACTCGACTCCATCTGCAATCGTTTCATCGTCGACGAGCTGAAGGCGGTGCCGGCGAACGTCGGCTACATGGGCTTTCCGAAGACGGTTTGCACGTCGGTCAATCACGTGGTGTGTCACGGCATTCCGGGGCCGAAGGAATTGAAGGACGGCGACATCATCAATATCGATGTGGCGATCATCAAGGACGGCTACTTCGGCGACACCAGCCGCATGTACTACGCCGGCACGCCTGCGAAGGAAGCGCGGCGTCTGACCGAAACCACCTACGAAGCGATGGTCGCCGGCATCCGCGCGGTGCGTCCCGGCGCGACGCTCGGCGATATCGGCTTCGCGATCCAGTCGGTCGCGCATCGCGAAGGCTTCTCGGTGGTGCGCGAGTATTGCGGCCACGGCATCGGCCGGGTGTATCACGAAGACCCGCAAGTGCTGCATTACGGCCAGCGCGGCGCGGGGCTGCGTCTGAAGCCCGGCCTGGTCTTCACCATCGAGCCGATGATCAACGCGGGCCGCGCGGCCACGCAGCAATCACGCGATGGCTGGACCGTCACCACCAAGGACCGCTCGCTGTCGGCGCAATGGGAGCACATGGTCGCCGTCACCGAGGAAGGCTTCGAGCTGCTTACGCCGTGGCCGGATGGCACGGGCGCTTACGCGCAACCGTGAGCGGACAGCCCCAGGAAAGCCGCGAAAGCGTGCGCTTTAAAGCACTTTCCAGGATTTAGGAATTGACGGGTTCGCCCGTTCGGATGAAGCTACGCGAATGGGCCTGCGCCCGAGCCGCCGCAAGGCGCCCGGGCAAAGCCAGAAAGCCA
Source organism: Caballeronia sp. RCC_10 (assembly GCF_041360715.1). Lineage (NCBI taxonomy): Bacteria > Pseudomonadati > Pseudomonadota > Betaproteobacteria > Burkholderiales > Burkholderiaceae > Caballeronia > Caballeronia sp. RCC_10. Next base: position 720,285 of record NZ_JBFUPT010000001.1, on the reverse strand, counting down.
GAGAGATAATCGCCCGCATGAGTCCCTCACTGACCGTCAGCCGCATCGGCGCGCAACAAGGTTCGGTTTTGCGCGAGCTTCGCACGGCATCGCTGCGCGAAGCGCCGTACGCGTTCGGCGAAACACTCGAAGACGCACTGCTCGTCGATCCCGCATCATTCGACGATACCGCCACGCTGCACGCCAGCTCGCCCCGGCTCGCCACCTTTCTGCTGTACACCGAAGGGCATCCGGCCGGGCTCGTGCATGCGTATATCGAAGAGGCCGACGACAAGCGGGCATTCGTGAGCGCACTGTGGGTCGCGCCGGCGGTTCGTCATCTGCGGGGCGGGGAGCTGCTCGTCAACTTCGCATCGCAGTGGCTCGCGGAGCAGGGCGCATCGGAAGTGCATGCATGGATCGCCGATGAAAACCGCAACGCGATGCGCTTCTACGAACGCCTCGGCTTCGGCCCCACCGGCGATCGACGCGCAATGCCGATGCACGAGCAGGAAGCGGAATCGCTGTACGTGCGTCACATGAAGTCCGGACACGACGCTTAAGCCCTCCGCGTCCAGCCTTTGCATGGCGTGCGCGCCGCACGCACTCATCTGTTCGATGCCAGAAAATCGGCCTGAAAAACTATGGCCGCAAGCGTGTACGCCTGTAAAATACGCAAAATTTTTGGCCGTTCCTATGTCGCTCAACAAAACGCCCTTCTTCGAACTGCGCAGCGGCTCCGTCGACACGCTTCTCTTCGTCGTCAAGACTCCCGACCTCGACGTCCTTCGCACCGAACTCACGCGGCGCTTCGAAGCGACTCCCGAATTCTTCGCGAACGACGTCGTCGCCATCGACGTGCGGCGCCTCGCCTCGGCTGACGGCGGCGAAGGCGAGCGTGTATCGCTGGCTGAGCTTGAGACGCTTTTGAAAAGCGTACGCATGCGTCCCGTCGGCGTTGTCGCGTTGCCGTCGCAGGCCTGGGCGATTCAATGGGCCAACGCGGGCGGCTTGCCCATTCTGGAAGCACGCGACCGCCGGGGTGCGCCGAAGCCCTCCGTCGATGAAGCCAGGCCCAACACCGAAGCCGCCGCTGTCATCGAAGCAGCCGTCGCGAAGGAGCCGCCGCCTGCGCTGCCGCAACCGGCGACCATCATCGAAAGGCCGCTGCGCTCCGGGCAGCAGGTGTACGCGAAGGGCGATCTCATCGTGCTCGGGCTCGTGTCGTATGGAGCCGAGGTCATCGCGGAAGGAAACATCCATATCTATGCGCCGTTGCGTGGCCGCGCGCTCGCAGGCGTGCACGGCAATCTCGAAGCGCGCATCTTCTGCACGTGTCTCGAGCCGGAACTGATTTCCATCGCCGGGATCTACCGGACGACCGAGAACCCGCTCGCAGCCGATGTGCAGAGCAAGCCCGTGCAGATCTGGCTCGACGAAGAAAAGCTCATGATCGAACCGCTGCGGCTGACCTGAAGCCGCGCGCCCGTTGCGTATGGCGCGCGCTCATGCATGAGGCGCAAGCGGACCTATTGACGAACACAAGGTACTTGTATGGCAAAAATCATTGTGGTGACTTCGGGGAAGGGCGGCGTCGGCAAGACGACCACCAGCGCGAGCTTTGCATCGGCGCTTGCCATACGCGGCCACAAGACGGCCGTGATCGACTTCGACGTCGGTCTGCGCAACCTCGACCTCATCATGGGCTGCGAACGCCGCGTCGTGTACGACCTGATCAACGTCATTCAGGGCGAAGCGAACCTGCATCAGGCGCTCATCAAGGACAAGAAATGCGAGAACCTTTACATCCTTCCGGCGTCTCAGACGCGTGACAAGGACGCATTGACGCTCGAAGGCGTCGAGAAGGTCATCGACGAACTCATCAAGATGGACTTCGAGTACATCGTCTGCGATTCGCCCGCGGGCATCGAGTCGGGCGCGCTGATGGCCATGCACTTCGCCGACGAAGCGCTCATCGTGACGAATCCGGAAGTGTCGTCGGTGCGGGACTCGGACCGCATTCTCGGCATCCTCGCATCGAAGACGAAGCGCGCGATGGAAGGCAAGGAGCCGGTCAAGGAACACTTGCTGATCACGCGCTACAACCCGAAGCGCGTCTCCGAGGGCGAGATGCTGTCGCTCAGCGATATCCAGGAAATCCTGCGCATCGACCTCATCGGCGTGATCCCGGAATCCGAAGCGGTGCTGCATGCATCGAATCAGGGTTTGCCGGCCGTGCATCTCGACGGCACAGATGTCGCGGAATCCTACAAGGACGTGGTGTCGCGTTTCCTCGGCGAGGAAAAGGCGCTGCGTTTCACTGACTACCAGAAGCCTGGCCTGCTGCAACGCATCTTCGGCACCAAGTAAGGGGACGCAATGTCGATTCTTTCGTTTTTGCTGGGCGAGAAAAAGAAGTCCGCTACGGTCGCGAAGGAACGCTTGCAGTTGATCATTGCGCACGAGCGCGCGGGTGGCAAAGCCGCCGCCGATTATCTGCCGGCGTTGCAACGAGAACTGGTTGCCGTGATTTCGAAGTACGTGAAGATTTCCGATGACGATATTCGAGTGAGCCTCGAACGTCAGGACGATCTCGAAGTGCTGGAAGTGAAGATCGAAATTCCGCAGGCGTAACGCGCCATCACGCACCGCGCGGCGTCGTACGTCCGCGCGGTGCGTTGTGATACGAAAAAGCCAGGATCGGGCGATCCTGGCTTTTTGCTTATGCGCGTTATCGTTTGCGCGCCGCGGTTCACGCCTGTTTTTCGACGCGCGCCGCTTCGGTTGCGGGCACTTCCGGCGACGGCGCCTGCGCGGCGACGGGCGTCGCATAGCGCTCGGACAGCGCCTCGTAGAGCGGGGGCGCGAACGCACGCGACACCCGGCTCGAGATGAGCGCGGTCGCCATCAGCGAGATGACGAGCGCGTGGCCGTTGATCATCTCCATCACGATGACGAACGCGGTGATCGGCGACTGGGTGACGGCGGCGAGATAGCCGACCATCGCGAGCGCGATGAGCATCGGCAGCGGCATGTCGGTGAAGAACATGTGGAGCACATTGCCGAAGCCCGCGCCGATCGACAGCGATGGCGCGAAGATGCCGCCGGGGATGCCGGGCAGATACGAGCCGATCATCGACACCATCTTGAGCAGCGGATAAAACACCGACAGATGCTCGCGTCCTTCGAGCAGGCCGCGCGCTTCGGCGTATCCGCTGCCGAACGTCGTCCCGCCGGACACGATGCCCGCCACCGCGATGACGAGCCCGCACAGCGCCGCGAACGCCACCGGACGCGATGCGTGCAGCGTGCGCAGCGGCGCGGGAATCCACTTCGCCGTGTTGAGCAGCAGCCAGCAGAACACGCCGCCCGCGATACCGGTGATGACCGCCGTCACGACGACCGCGACTGCCAGCAGACTGGGGAAATGCGCGCCGACGTCGATGGTGCCGAAGTACGTGTAGTTGCCGTTCAGCCCCAGCGCCACGATGCCGGCGATGATGATGCCGGTGATCAGCACGCCGCTCGCCCGCGTCGAGAAGCTGCGTGTCAGTTCCTCGATCGCGAACACGATACCGGCAAGCGGCGTGTTGAACGCCGCCGACAGACCCGCCGCCGCGCCTGCGAGCACGAGTTGCCGCTCGATCAGCAGATTCGAGCGCGGATAGAACCGCCGCATGTTGAACATCAGCGCCGCGCCGACCTGCACGGTCGGCCCTTCGCGTCCGATCGTGAAGCCGCCGAGAATCGCGATGAAGGAAACGGCGATCTTGCTCGCGAGGATCTTGAGCGTCATGAGCCGCTTGCCTGCCGCCGCCGTCGGGCTGTGCAGCACGGCGATGACTTGCGGAATGCCGCTGCCTTCGGAGCCGCGAAAGAAGCTGCGCGTGAGAAAGACGCACAGCGCCGCGACCGCCGGCGTCACGATGAGCGGCAGCCACGGATGCTCGGCGCGATAGTGCATGAAGAGGCCGTAGCCCCAGTCGATGAGCCGTGCGTAATACACCGCGACGAGACCGACGAGAATCGCGCCCAGCCAGAAGATGCCGTAGCGCCGCCACAGACTGCGCGTGCGGCGCGTGGTCAAGGTCGAGAGAGAGCGGAGCGCTCGGAGCATGCGGTAGCCGTCGCTTTCTGATGAGCGCCGATTATAACGACCATCTCATAAACGGGCGCGCTGGCTGAGAAGGCAGAACGGTCGCCAGAAAAAAGAACAGGCGCGAGGCTTGCGCCGGGCGCCCAGGAAACGCTCCCACAAAACAGGAGCGGAGAGGAGAAGAGCGCCGCACGCGCCGGAACCATGAGCAAGCACGCGCGGCATTAATCGTTCGGACTGGGTCACGCGATGGAAGTTCAACGGAGTTTCGAACTTCGTGGCCCGGACGTTCAAGCCGTAAGGACTTCGAAAGCAATCACGGCGGCGATTGCGCCGAGATTGGCGACGACCGCCTCGCATAGGACTCCGCGCCATGTCGCGGGCCGGAAGCGGATCGCAAGCAGCAGGGCGACGGACAGCGCGATGGCGATCATCGCGACGAGGTGCGAGCTTTGCAGATAGAGGCGCATGGTGGTCTCCGCTGAAGTGCCTTGCTGCAATCGAGTATAGGCACGCCGCGCCGCGCGTGAAACCGGCAGAAACGCCATTTTCCCGCCAGCCTGCGGACGGCGTTCGAGTGTTAGCTTTGATGCACGCATTTCAGGGGATCTTCTTGCAGCGCCGCTTACCAACCCGAATGCGCGCAATCGTCGCTGAGAGGCGCGCCCGACAGCAGTTCGTGGAGCATTCGATCGATGACTTCCCCGACGACACGTTCACTAGAAGTCGATTTCTTTCGGGGAATCGTGCTGCTGGTCATCGCGGTCGACCACATATCGGGAAGCGTGCTGTCGCATTTCACGTTGCATCGATACGCGTTCTGCGATTCCGCTGAAGTCTTCGTGTTTCTTGGCGGTTACGCGTCGGCGGCGGCTTACACGGCGCTCGCGACTCGCCGTGGCCATCCGGCCGCTCGCCAACGCTTTTTCAAGCGAAGCTGGGAAATCTATCGCGCGTACCTGCTGACGGCGGTTTTGATGCTGCTGGGCGGCGCGCTGCTGATGATCCTTCAGATCGATTCGCCGATGCTGCAATACACCGAATGGCCCGCGCTGCTCGGGCGTCCGTTCGGTCTGATGCTCGATGTCGCAACGTTGCGCCAGCAGCCGTATCTGTCGTCGGTATTGCCGATGTATGCGCTATTCGCGCTGGCCATGCCGGTCGTGGCGCCGCTTGCGCAGCGCAAGCCCGTCGTCGTGATGTTCGGCAGCCTGCTCCTGTGGCTCGCCGCTGGGCCGCTCACGCACGCGCTGCCGGCGTCATATCTGCAAGCATGGTCCTTCAACCCGTTCGCCTGGCAACTGATGTTCGTGGCGGGCGTGCTGGCGCGCGTGCAGCCGATCAGCGACACGTTCCACGCGAGCCGGACCGCGCGCTGGCTCACGTGCTTCGCGGTCGCCTTTGCTCTGACGTTCGCGTTTGCGAAGCTGTTTCTCGAGACGCAGGCCCCGCCGGGATACATGAAGCAAAATCTCGCGACGCTGCGCATCGTGAGCTTCGCGGTGGTGGCGTGGATCGTCGCGCGGGCGGTGTATCGAGGATGGATCGGCGATCTGGCGCGCAGGCTGCCGGGCGTCGTGACGGTGGGGCAGCAGGGGCTCGTGTGTTTCATCGCGGGCGCGTGCGTGTCGCTCGTGCTGGATTCGGCGCTGCGCGTGATGGGCGTCGATCAACTGGGGCGGACGCCGTCGCACTGGCTCGCGGGACTCGCCGCCGATGCGCTCGCCATCGGCGCGCTGCTCTGGCTCGCGCGCTTCTGGGCGGATCGCAAGGCGGCGAAGGCGGCCCGCGCGAAAGAGGCGGCCCGCGCCGGGGCGAAGCCGTCGCCGCGTCTGTCCGTCATCGAGCGGCAGCCGGCACCCGCGCACGCCGTCGATCGGCGGCGCGAGCGTTGAACGTGTCGCCGCGCCGCGCCTTCGTCACTCCAGCGTGATGTCGCGTGTCTCGCGCATCGCCAGCACGGCGAGGAGGCTCACCGCCGCCGCGACCGACACATAGCCGCCGACCCACGCGAGTCCGCCGCGATTCGCGAGCAGTTGCGCGATATACGGCGCCACCGACGCTCCCAGAATCCCGCCCAGGTTGTACGCGACGCCCGCGCCGGTATAGCGCACGTTGGTCGGAAACAGTTCGGGCAGAAGCGCTCCCATCGGTGCAAACGTCACGCCCATGAGGAACAGTTCGATTACGAGGAAGAGCGCGACGTAAGCCGTGTTGCCGCTGCCGAGCAACGGCGCCATCGCGAAGCCGGAGAGGATCGCCGCGATGCAGCCGACGGCCAGCACCGGCTTGCGGCCGAAGCGGTCGCTGGCGATAGCGGAGATCGGCGTGGCGATCGCCATGAACAGCACGGCGAAGCACAACAGGCCGAGGAACTTCTCGCGCGAGAAGTGCAGCGTGGCGACGCCGTACGACAGCGAAAAGACCGTCGAGATGTAGAAGAGCGTATAGCAGACGACCATCGCGAGTGCGCCGAGCAGCGTCGGCCCGAGATAGCGGCCAAGCAGCGTCGCGATGGGCACGCGCACGCGCTCCTGGCGTTCCAGCGCGGCGCGGAACGCGGGCGTTTCCGCGATCTTCAGGCGCACGTAGAGGCCGAGCGCCACCAGCACCGCGCTGACGATGAACGGCACGCGCCAGCCCCAGCTGCGAAACTGTTCGTCGGAAAGCGAGAGCGCGAGGCCGAAGAACAATCCGTTCGATGCCAGAAAACCGACCGACGGCCCGAGCTGCGGAAACATCCCGAACAGGCCGCGCTTGCCTTTCGGCGCGTATTCGGTCGCGAGCAGCGCCGCGCCGCCCCATTCGCCGCCGAGCCCGATGCCCTGGCCGAAGCGCAGGATGCACAGCAGCACGGGCGCGAGGCTGCCGATGGAATCGTAGCCGGGCACGAAGCCGATGAGCGTCGTGGAGACGCCCATCACGAGCAGCGAGGCGACGAGCGTCGATTTCCGGCCGACGCGATCGCCGAAATGCCCGAACAGGAACGAGCCGATGGGGCGAGCCAGAAACGCGATGCCGAAGGTGACGAACGCTGAGAGCGCCTGCGCCGCCGGCGATCCGTGCGGAAAAAACACCGGCCCGATGACGAGCGCGGCGGCGGTCGCGTACACGTAGAAGTCGTAGAACTCGATCGCGGTGCCGATGAAGCTCGCGAAGATCACGCGCGAGGTGCTTTGGGCTTTATCGCCGGGGTTGGCGGCGGAAAGCGGGGTTGAGGACATGGTGTCTCCGTTTCATGAAGCGCTGTTGGGCGCATCGGCCGCAAATGGACGATGGCGCTCGGTCATGCTTTTATAGGGATGAAATACGATGCCTCGGGTTGCGCGAGAGTGTGCGCAAGGCGGGTGCGGCGTGGCCGCATGAGCGCTTCGCGCGGCGCGCGGGGTCGGCGCGCGGCGAAGGCGGCGCCGGTCGGAGCCGGCAGGGGGTGCCAAAAGTATATCGACCGGGCGCGGGGAGCGCCAACTCGTTCGCCGGCGGGCGCTAGTCGATGGTCGTCGCCTGCGGCGAGTGCGATGTCTGCAACTGGAACTGGCCGTTGTCGTTGAACATCCATCCTTCGAAGAGTTCGATCTGGCCGCTGCCGTTCAGCAGCCGCGCGGGCGGCGCGGGCAAGGGCGCCGAGCGTCGCAATGACGCGAGCGCGGTGGCTTCGGCTTCATCGTCCCCGTTCGTGCGATACACCGACGAATGCACGACTCGCCCGCTGCGATCGACGGTGAACGAGACGAGGACGAACGAGCGCAGCATCGCTTGCGGGGTGCCCCGCAGCACGAGCGACGGATTGCGCTCGAAGATGCGCTCCGCGATGCGCGCTTTGTAGTCATTGAGCGTGGGACTGGGTGCGGGCGTCGCGGGCGCGGCGGCGCGCGCCTGCACGACGCTCGGCGGCGGCGTGAAAGTGCAGGCGGTGGTGGCGAGAAGCAGTATCGACGTGACGCAGATGCCCGACCGTCGTATGAATGAGGCGCACATGGAACGAAAGCACGAGTGACCCAATGATTTAATAGTAGTCGGTGATTGCGTCGACGGGTGCAAAACTTGCTAACAATGGTCGTACATCGAACGGAGAACGGAGGAAGTCATGAGCAGCGAACCGAATCGCCCTGAAGATGCACAACCGGCCGAGCATAGCGACAACGAGAAGAGCAAGTTGCCGGAGCGTAACGACGAAGGCCGCAAGCAGGCGCCGAATGACCAGCCGGGCAAAGAGCCGGGCGCGGGCGAGCCGCCGGTGGGTTGAGCGCACCGGGGATGCGGTGCTAAGGTAGGAGAGAGGCGTCCCGCGCCTCTTGGGAGAAAGCCATGTCACCCGCGAACGATCCCCCTTCCAACGGCGCGCCTGAAAAACAGCCGCCGTCACCCAACGAGAACGGCTCGGTTCCCGATGCCGATAAGGCCGAGCCCGCGCCGCACGAGCGTCCGGTCAGAACGGACGACAACTGACGCGGGGCATTTGCGTCAGTCGCGGTAGGGTTGGACCAGTTCGGCGCAGCGCAGCGGCGTGAGGGAACGCGTCGCGGCTGAATCCGTCGCGCGCGTTTCGACGCAGCGGTAGACGCTGTTTGTCTTCTGCAGGATGTAGGTGTCCTCGGGCAGGCCGGTGCTGCGCGCGGCGACGCTCGTCGTGCCGGTTATCGTGTATCCGTTCTGGATCAGGTCGAACAAGGTGATGTCGGATGCGCGCCATTGGGTGTTGGGCAGGACTTCGGCGTGCGCGGACGGTATGAGGTTGCTGAGAGCGAGTGCTAAAAGGAGCGCCGTTATGCCGCCTGGGATTTTCATGCGCGGTTCTCCGTGGGCTTAAGGCGGGTTAGAGGGCGTGCGGTCGGAGGGGTTCATTAGTTGACGGTGGGCGCGTGGTATTGCGTGGGTGTCGAGGTTGCTCAGGGCTTGGCAAGACTGAAACTTTGTCTCGATTCCTGCGACCGTCATTATGTTGGTTATTCAGAATAACGCTCTGGTTTGCTTCTGCTGTTGCGTGTTACTTCTCTGCTTCTTAGGGGATGGCGGAGAGGAGAACATAGGGAAAGCTGAAACACAACAAAACCACGATATCGCCCGGCCAGAAAAACAGAAACCCCGTAAAGTCATCAGACTTACGGGGTTCGATTGATGCATTGGTGGAGGCGGTGAGATTCGAACTCACGGAAGGATCGCTCCTTCGCCGGTTTTCAAGACCGGTGCCTTAAACCGCTCGGCCACACCTCCAGCAAGGCGCGTATTGTAGCGCAACTCGCAGGCCGCAAGAAACGGTCAGCCTTCGAGCGTGCGCGTCGCCTTTAGAGCGGGAAACAGCCGCATCCACAGCAACGCGACCGCAATCGTGCCGATGCCGCCGATCAGCACCGCCGGCACCGCGCCGAACAGCCCCGCCGTCATCCCCGATTCGAATTCGCCAAGCTGGTTCGACGTTCCGATAAACAGCGAATTGATCGCGCCGACGCGTCCGCGCATCTCGTCCGGCGTCTGCAATTGCACGAGCGACATCCGCACGACGACGCTGATCACATCCGACGCGCCCAACGCCGCCAGCGCGATCAGCGACACGTACAGATTGCTCGAGAGCCCGAACACGATCGTCGCGATGCCGAACGCGATCACGCCGCCGAACAGCGCCGTGCCCGCGCGCCGTCGCAACGGAAAATGCGCGAGCCAGATCGATCCGGCCAGCGCGCCCGCCGCCGGCGCCGCTCGCAGCACGCCCAATCCCCACGGCCCGGTATGCAGGATGTCACGCGCGAACACCGGCAGCAGCGCGGTGGCGCCGCCAAGCAGCACCGCGAACAAATCGAGTGACAACGCGCCGAGAATCACCGGCTTGCTTCGAATAAAGCTGACCCCGCTGAACAACGCCGCAAACGACAAGGGCGCACGCATGCGCACGGCGTCATCGATGCGAATCGCCGAGACCGCGCACGCCGCGACCACGAAAGCGGCCGTCACTGCGCCATACACGGTCGATGCGCCGAGACCGTACAGCAGGCCGCCCATCGCGGGGCCGACAATCTGCGCGGTCTGATTCGCCGATGTCGACCACGCGCTCGCGTGCTGCAACTGATTGCGCGCGACGAGGTTCGGCAGCAGCGCGGCCATCGACGGCGATTCGAACGCGCGCGCAGCGCCCGTGATCATTGCGATCGCGTAGATGGGGCCGACGTGATCCCAGCCGCGCCACGCGCCGAAGCACAGCACGAGCGCCGCGATGCCCTCGATCGTCTGACAGACATACGCAATCGTGCGCCGGTCGTAGCGATCCGCGGCGTGACCGACGACGAGCGTGAGCACGAACATCGGCAGAAACTGCGCGAGTCCGACGAGGCCGAGCGCATAGGCGCTGTGCGTGATCGAATAGACCTGCCATCCGATCGCGACCGACATCATCTGAAACGCCACCGACGACATCACCCGCGCGCTCCAGAAAAGCGCGAAAGGACGATGCCGCATCACCGAGCCTGGCGCCATCGCGGGCGCGCTCAACTGTGCGGATCCTTCAAGAACAACTCCTGGAGATCGTTCAGAAAACGCTGGCCGAGCTCAGTCGGCGCGATGCGCTCGAAATCGCGCGTGATGAGTCCGCGCTTCTCCGCTTCGACGAGCGCAGGCTCGATCGCGGACATCGCGAGACCGGTGCGCTCGACGAACGCGTGGACCGGAAAACCCTCGACGAGCCGCAGCGTATTCAGCATGAATTCGAACGGCAAATCGCGCGGACCGACCTGGCGCTCTTCCTGAATCGCGCTTTCGCCGGGCGACAGCGCCTGATCCATATACGTCGACGGATGCTTGAAGCGCGCCTGCCGCACGATCTTCTGCGGAAACGACAGCTTCGTATGCGCGCCCGCGCCGATGCCCAGATAGTCGCCGAAGCGCCAGTAATTCAGGTTGTGCCGGCTCTGCCGGTGCGGCTTCGCATACGCCGACACTTCGTAACGCTCATAGCCCGCATCGCGCGTGCGCTCGTGAATCCAGTCCTGCATGTCGGCGGCGGCGTCGTCGTCGGGCAGCGCGGGCGGATATTTCGCGAAGAGCGTATTCGGCTCCATCGTCAGGTGATACAGCGACAGATGCGGCGGCGCGAATGCGATCGCCGTCTCGATGTCCTGCCGGCATTCATCCAGCGTCTGCTGCGGCAACGCGAACATCAGGTCGAGATTGAAGTTGTCGAAGTGCTTCGCGGCGATCTCGACCGCGCGCCGCGCCTGGCTCGCATCGTGGATGCGCCCGAGCGCCTTCAGATGCGCCTCGTTGAAACTCTGAATGCCGATCGACAGGCGATTCACCCCGCTCACGCGATACTGCGCGAACTTCTCGACTTCGAACGTGCCGGGATTGGCTTCGAGCGTGATCTCGGCGTCGGCGTCGATGGGAAGCAGGGCGCGCGCATCGGAGAGCAGCCGGTCGAGTCCCTTCGCCGACAGCAACGATGGCGTGCCGCCGCCGATGAAAATCGTGTGGACCTGACGTCCCCATACCAGCGGCAAGGCGCTTTCGAGATCGGCGCGCAACGCGTCGAGATAGCGGTCTTCAGGGAACGTGTCGTCCTTTGATTCGTGCGAGTTGAAATCGCAGTAAGGGCACTTGCGCACGCACCACGGAAAATGCACGTAGAGCGAAAGCGGCGGCAGCGACGTCAGCCGGATGCTGCCCGGCGACGTGAAGGCCTGGACGACGTTGATCGTGCGTTTGGTGCTGTCGGGTCCGGTGCTCACGCGAGTTCCTTCAGCCGTTGCAGCAGGTCACGCAGCGCGAGCGCGCGATGGCTCAGCGCGTTCTTCCGTGCGGGATCGAGTTCGGCGGCAGTCGCGTTCAGTGTCGGCAGGAAGAAGTGCGGATCGTAGCCGAAGCCATTCGCGCCGCGCGGGGCATCGATTACTTCGCCGTGCCAACGGCCTTCCGCGATGAGCGGCTCGGGATCGTTCGCATGCCGCACCAGCACGAGCACGCAGAAATAGTATGCGCGGCGGTCCGCCTCGTTCGCGAGGTCCGCGACGAGCCGCGCATTGTTGGCGGCGTCGCTTTTGTCGCCGCCGTTCATCATCGCGTAGCGCGCCGAATAAACGCCGGGCGCGCCGTTCAGCGCGCGCACGCACAGACCGGAGTCGTCGGCGAGCGCGGGCAGGTTCGTCAACGCCGATGCATGACGCGCCTTCGCCAGCGCGTTCTCGACGAACGTCGCGTGCGGCTCTTCCGCTTCCGGCACGCCGAGTTCGCCCTGCACGATCAGTTCGATGCCCGCCGCCTCCAGCAGCGATGCAAATTCGCGCAGCTTGCCCGCGTTGTTCGACGCGAGCACCACGCGCTTCATGCCATGCGTATCAGACACCTTCGATCTCCAGCGCCGCCTTCTGCTTCGCGATCAGCGCCTTGATGCCGCTGTCCGCGAGATCGAGCAGCGCGTTCATTTCGTCGCGCGAGAACGGCGCGCCTTCCGCCGTGCCCTGAACTTCGACGAAACCGCCTGCGCCCGTCATCACGACGTTCATGTCGGTATCGCACTGCGAGTCTTCTTCGTAATCCAGATCGAGCACCGGCGATCCATCGAAGATGCCGACCGAAATCGCCGCGACGAAATCCTTCACCGGCGATTGCGCGATGCGCCCGCTCGCGAGCAGCTTCGTTGCCGCATCGTGCGCGGCGACGAACGCGCCGGTGATGCTCGCCGTGCGCGTGCCGCCATCGGCCTGGATCACGTCGCAGTCGATATGCAGCGTACGGGGGCCGAGCGCGTTGAGATCGAATACCGAGCGCAGCGCGCGGCCGATCAGGCGCTGGATCTCCTGCGTGCGGCCGGTCTGCTTGCCGCGTGCGGCTTCGCGGTCGCTGCGCGTGTGCGTGGCGCGCGGCAGCATGCCGTATTCGGCGGTCAGCCAGCCTTGCTCGCGTCCGCTCAGAAACGCCGGAACGCGCTCGGCAATGCTCGCCGTGCAGATCACCTTGGTATCGCCGAACTCGACGAGCACCGAACCTTCCGCGTGCTTCGTGTAATGCCGCGTGATGCGGACATCGCGCAACTGGCTGTCGCGGCGGCCGCTCGGACGTGGAATGGAAGGCTTCAGCAGGGGAGAGTCGGTCATGGTGATCCGGAGTAGGAGAGGTCAGGCGTGGCTTCGAAGCCGATCGCGCCGGGTGCAGCGATTTTATCGTCATTCAACGCGAGACGTTGCCGGGCGCGACGGGTGCGGAGAGCGCCTGTCCGGGCGGCCCGCGCGGCAAAAATGGGATAATGCCGATTCATCGCCCGGCGGCACACGCGTGCTCATCCCAAAGCACCTTCAGACGCGCCGGGCGTTTCGTTGAACCGGCCTTCGCAAGGAAGGCTCACATCGCGAGACGGACCATGATCTACAGCATGACAGGCTATGCCAGCGCGACGCGCGAAGTCGTCGCGGATGGCGCCGGACCCAATGGCGCCGGCGGTTCCGGCGTCGGCGTTTCGGTGGAGTTGCGCACGGTGAATTCGCGCTTTCTCGACCTGAATTTCCGGATGCCCGAAGACGTGCGCGCGACCGAACCGCAATTGCGCGAAATGCTGATGACGAAGCTCTCGCGCGGCAAGGTCGATATTCGCATCAACCTGAATCGCGTCGAGCAGACGGCCAATGCGGGCGCGCTCAATCGCGAGGCGCTCACGCAACTCGCGACGCTCGAACGCGCGGTGCTCGACGTTTTCCCGGATGCCGAACGCATGCGCACCGGCGAGATTCTTCGCTGGCCGGGCGTGCTGGCGGAAAGCTCGGTGTCGCCGGAAACGCTGCGTGAAGCGGTGCTTGCGTGCGGCAAGCAGGCGATCGCCGATCTGATCGACGTGCGCGCGCGTGAAGGCGCGGCGCTCGGCAACGTGCTCATCAATAACGTGACGGAGATGGAAACCATCGTCGCGCGCATCACGCCGCTGGTGCCGGAGCTGATCGCCAAGCATCAGCAGAAGATCGTCGAGCGCTTGCAGGACGCGCTCGGCATCGCGACCGCCGAGAACACGGCCACGACGAGCGTGCCGCGCGAAGAGATCGCGGAGCGCATCCGTCAGGAAGTGACGATGTACGGCATTCGCATCGATATCGCCGAAGAATTGCAGCGCCTGACCGCGCATCTCGCTGAAACTCGCCACGTCCTGCAGAAGGGCGGCAAGGTCGGCAAGCGGCTCGACTTCATGATGCAGGAGCTGAATCGCGAAGCGAACACGCTCGGCTCGAAGGCGGCGGCGAAGGAACTCGCGGATGCATCGATGACGCTCAAGCTGCTCATCGAACAGATGCGCGAACAAGTACAGAATCTGGAGTAACGCAACATCATGCCGAACACCGCACACCGCTCGCATAGCAACTACACGGGCGTCTATCCCGGCAACCTGTTCATGGTGGTCGCGCCTTCGGGCGCGGGCAAGTCCACGCTCGTCAACGCGCTGCTCGCGCAGGATCCGGCGATTCGCCTGTCCGTCTCGTACACGACGCGCGATCCGCGTCCGACGGAAACCAACGGCGTGCAGTATCACTTCGTGTCGGTCGAAGACTTCATGGAACGGCACGGCAAGGGCGAGTTCCTGGAGAGCGCCGAAGTCCACGGCAACTACTATGCGACCTCGCGCCTGTGGATCGAAGACCAGATGAAGATGGGCCACGACGTGCTGCTCGAAATCGACTGGCAGGGCGCGCAGCAGGTGAAGAAGCAGTTCCGCAACGCGGTGGAGATCTTCATTCTGCCGCCGTCGCTGGATGCGCTCGAAGACCGGCTCAAGAAGCGCGGCCAGGACTCGGAGAAAGTCATCGTGCGCCGTCTGCTCGCGGCGGGCAGCGAGATGGCGCATGCATCGGAAGCAGAGTACGTGGTCATCAACGAAAAGTTCGATCGCGCGCTCACCGAACTGCAATGCCTCGTCACCGCGACGCGGCTGCGCTTCACGTCGCAATACGCGCGTCATACGCAGCTTTTCGTCGACCTCGGCATTCATCCCTCGCACGCGTCGTGACGCGAGCCGTGGCCAAGCCGTACCGGTCACATAAGGTAGAATGAAACTCATATTGAGAAGGAAACAAACATGGCCCGTATTACCGTCGAAGACTGCCTGAAACAAATTCCGAATCGCTTCGAGCTCGCGCTCGCGGCAACGTATCGCGCGCGTCAACTGGCGCAAGGTCACACCCCGAAAATCGAAAGCCGCGACAAGCCGACCGTCGTCGCGCTGCGCGAAATCGCAGCGGGGCAGGTGGGCGTCGAAATGCTGAAGAAGGTGCCCGTTTAAGGGCTGCCGGCTTCAAAGTCTTAACGCTTCATACGCGTTTCATTTCTTGCAACCGGCGCGACAGATCGTAAAGCGGCGCGTCACACGAACACGGAGGCGAACTTGAGTCAGACACCGTTGCCCGTCTCCGCGTCCGTGGACCCCGAGACCGATTCCGACATCGACCAGGACGCGCTCCTCGACGCCGACAAGCCGCACGCCGCGCGCAAGTACATCGACGCAGTCCTCGAACAGTCTTTCCGTCATCTGTTCGGCCCGACCGCAACGCCGGAGCAGCCGCGCAAGCACGACGTCGTTTCCATCGCGAACCTGACGAACGCGCTCGCGAGCTACATCTCGGCCGACGAGATCAAGGAAGTCAAGGCGGCGTTCCACTTCAGCGACGAAGCGCATCTCGGGCAGTATCGCCAGAGCGGCGAGCCGTACATCACGCATCCGGTCGCGGTCGCGGAAATCTGCGCGAGCTGGAAGCTGGACGCGCAATCGATCATGGCGGCGCTCCTGCACGACGTGATCGAAGATCAGGGCGTGACCAAGACGGAGATCGCAGAGCGCTTCGGCGCGAAAGTCGCGGAACTGGTCGATGGCTTGTCGAAGCTCGACAAGATGGAGTTTCGAAATCGCGAGGAAGCACAGGCGGAGAACTTCCGCAAGATGCTGCTCGCGATGGCGCGCGACGTCCGCGTGATTCTCGTCAAGCTCGCAGACCGGCTGCACAACATGCGCACGCTCGGCGCGGTGCCGCCGGAAAAGCGCCGCCGCGTCGCGCGCGAAACGCTGGACATCTATGCGCCGATTGCGCATCGGCTCGGCCTGAACAACACGTATCGCGAGTTGCAGGACCTGAGCTTCGCGAACTTCAACCCGAATCGCTACGCCACGCTCGAAAAAGCGGTGAAGTCGGCGCGCGGCAACCGGCGCGAAGTGGTCGGCAAGATTCTCGAAGCGGTGCAGCGCACCATCGCGGATGCGAAAATTTGCGCCGAAGTCACCGGCCGCGAGAAGACCATCTTCAGCATCTACAAGAAGATGCGCGACAAGCAGTTGTCGTTCTCGCAAGTGCTCGATGTGTACGGCTTTCGCGTCGTCGTCGAGAGCGCGCTGGAATGCTATACGTGCATCGGCGCGCTGCATGCGCTCTACAAGCCCGTGCCGGGCAAGTTCAAGGATTACATCGCGATTCCGAAGGTCAACGGCTATCAGTCGTTGCACACGACGCTCGTGGGGCCGTTCGGCGCGCCCATCGAGTTTCAGATTCGCACGCGCAAGATGCATGAGATCGCCGAAGCGGGCGTCGCGGCGCACTGGCTCTACAAGAACGGCGGCGCGGACCTCAACGATGTGCAGAAGCGCGCGCATCAGTGGTTAAAATCCCTGCTCGACATTCAAAGCGAAGCCGGCGATTCGAGCGAATTCCTCGAACACGTCAAGATCGACCTGTTCCCGGACGCGGTCTATGTCTTCACGCCGAAGTCGAAGATCATGCCGCTGCCGCGCGGCGCGACCGCGCTCGACTTCGCGTATTCGATCCACAGCGACCTCGGCAATCAGTGCGTCGCGGTGAAGATCAACAACGAATTGCTGCCGCTGCGCACGGAGCTGAAGAGCGGCGATATCGTCGAAGTGATCACCGCGCCGTATTCGAAGCCGAATCCCGCGTGGCTGGGCTTCGTGCGCACCGGCAAGGCGCGCTCGGCCATTCGTCACTATCTCAAGACGATGCGTCTGAACGAGTCGGTGCAACTGGGCGAGCGGCTCGTCGACCAGAGTCTCAAGGGCTACGGCCTCGCATTGTCCGAGGTCACGCCGGAAGTGTGGGAAAAGCTCGTGCAGTGGACGGGCAACAAGACGCGCCAGGAAATTTTCGCGGACATCGGCCTTGGCCGTCGCGTCGCGGCGGTGATGGCGAAGCGCATCGAAGTCTTGATGAACGGCATCGCCGATGACGACGAGCATCCGCATCGCGAGCATCACAACACGAATACCGCGCCGCCGGTGGTGATTACGGGCACCGAGGGCATGTCGGTGCAGCTGTCGCCGTGTTGCCGCCCGATTCCGGGCGACAACATCATGGGCTATATCGGCATCGGGCTCGGCATGGCGATTCACACGACCGAGTGCCGCGTCGCGCAACGCATTCATCGGCGCGATCCGGGCCGCTGGATCGACGTCGCGTGGGCGCCGCAGCCTGGCCGTCTCTTCGATGTCGCCGTGAAGGTGCTCGTGCGGAACACCAAGGGCGTGTTCGCGCGGGTCGCGGCGGACATCACGTCGGCGGATGCGAACATCGTGCATATCGCGATGGACGAAGATGTTTCGCAGGAAGCCAAGCTGTTGCGTTTCGTGATTCAGGTCAGCGACCGCGTGCATCTCGCCAACGTGATGCGCCGCGTGCGCACGAACCTGGACGTGATGCGCATTGCGCGGGAGCGTCCGAGCGACGAGCCGCATCATCGCAATCAGGACGGCGGCATGCGTGTCGACCGGGAACGCGCCGACTACTGAGCGGCGCGGGAACGCGGCGTGCATGCCTTTCGTCATTCGACCGAAAGCATGGGAAACGCCGCAATGAAAACATCCGATCTCGAAGGCGCCACGCTCGACTACTGGGTCGCGCGCGGGCTGCACGACTTCATCCGCGAAATCTACTTCACCGACAGCGGAGAGACGCTCTCCATTCGCGGCAATGACCGTGGCAAGGCATGGGACGGGCGATTCCTTCCATCGACGTCATGGGAGGCGGCTTCCGTCGTGCTGGAGCGCGCCTGCCGGCTGGAGATGAGCGATCACGGGCGTGGCGAGGTGCAATGCACGGTGACGTTCGGCGCGCAGGGCCAGCCGGTGGAAGGGCGCGGGCCGTCGCTGCGCATCGCGCTGCTGCGCGCGTTCGTGCAGCATTCTTTCGGCGATGCCGTCGAGGACGTTTATCTGCGGCATCCGCAGACACTGCTTGGGACGCGGGCTGAATCTATCTCGGAGCAGACTGCCGTTAGCACGGCGGGGGATGTTCCTGTTCCTGAGGGGCGGATAGGGGATGTGCGGTCGGCGCCGCGGCCTTGAGTTTTCTTGGGATTCGGTGTGGCGGGGAGGTGGTTTCGCATCGGACTATTGATGCGTCCGTCGCCGGCGGGGGCACGTGATTGAGTTGGCGCTTTGGCGCCTTTGCGCGACTCCATGCACGAAACAGCTTCTACACCGCCGATAGCATCCGTGGGCGGCGGACGCGTCGCCTCGTGGCGCAGCAGGGCTTAGTGCAGATCTCACAGTCTGACGGCGTGGTAGGCCCGGTATAGCGCGTCGCGCTGCCATCCGGCGCGAGGCTCGATCACGCGCCAATATCTGCGCCAAAAACAAAAAGGGCCTTCCGTCTGGAAGGCCCTTCGAAAAAATGGCGCGG